>JBCBPG010000197.1:0-7064 GCA_039820865.1 Pseudomonadota bacterium | reverse complement strand
CCGGCCAGCGCGTCCTGGTAGTCGAGCAGCCCGACCCGCGCGGCCCCCGCCCGCCCTGGCAGCCAGATCAGGTTCTCGGCATGATAGTCGCGGAGCACCAGCACCCGCGCCTCCGCCATCAGCGGCGCCAGCGCGGCGGCGACCAGCGCCTCGAACTCGGCGACCGCGTCCGCGGGCAGGGGGGCGGCGACGCCGGGGACGTACCAGTCGGTGACCAGCCGCGCCTCGGCCAGGTAGGCCGTGCCGTCATAGGGCGCGGCGCCTGCCGGCGGCGCTGCCGGGTCGGCCGGGGGCAGGTCGGCCAGCAGGTCGACCGCGGCGGCATAGAGCGTCGTCTCGTCGGCCCCGCCGCCCGCGAGCAGCCGGGCGTAGAGATCGTCGCCGAGGTCCTCGAGCAGCAGGAGCCCGGCGTCGAGGTCCTCGGCCACGACCTCGGGCGCCGAGAGGCCCTGGCCCCGGAGCCAGCGCGTCACCGCGACGAAGGCGTCCATCCGGCCGTTCGAAGCCACGGGCGCATCCATCAGAACACGCGCCGGGGCGTCGCCCACGCGGAGATAGCGCCGGGGCGATGCATCACTCGCCAACGGTGCGACCGTGGCGCCGGGCATGCCCGCGGCGTCGAGGAAGGCGCGGATGCCGTCCGCCCGCGCCGCGCTCAAGGCGTCGCCTCCAGCGCCATCGCCACCGCCTCCCATCCCGGTCCGTCCATCCTCGCCGCAAGGTGGCGCCGGGTGTCGCCGGCGATCTCCAGCGCCAGCGTCAGGCGGCGCGGCGGCAGGATCGGCGCCACCCGGCCAGGCCACTCGATCAGCGTGACGGCGGTGGCGAAGGCCTCGTCGAGGCCCAGCTCGGCCACCTCGTCCAGGCCGGCGAGGCGGTAGAGATCGGCATGCCACACCGGCGCACCGCCCGCCGGATCGTCATAGACGTTGACCAGCGTGTAGGTGGGCGAGGGGACCTCCAGCGCCGGATCGCCGAGGCGCGCGCGGATCGCGGCGCGTGCCAGCGCCGACTTGCCGGCGCCGAGCCCGCCCTCGAGCGCCACGACATCGCCCGCCGCCAGCGCGGTGCCGAGGCGCGCGCCCAGACGGTCCGTCGCCTCGGGCCCCTCCAGCATGCGCGCAAGGCGCCGGCCCGGCGCTGGGGCGCGCTCGGGCATCGCGGGGCGAAACGGGTCGGGACGGGCGGACATGCGCCTGCCTAGCGCGCCGCGGCGCCCCTCGCCAAGCCTGCAGGACGCCCGGGCGGGCCGCGGTCGGGCCGGCACGGTCAGGACTGGAGGACGCGGGGCTCGGGCGGCTCAAGCATCCCTTCGGGGGTGAGCGGGAAGATCACCGTGGTCCGCCGCGGCTCCTCGCCGGTCGGCGCGCCGTCGCTGCCGTTGGCGCCGGCTGCGTGGCCGTTGGCGGGCGCCGCGTCGTGGCCGTTGGTCATGCCCGCCGGATGTGCCCCGTTCGGCCGCGCGGCGGGGCCGACGATGAAGTCTCCCCCCTGGTCCTCGACCATGCGCTGCGTCACCGCCAGCGTCGCGGTCGTGGCACGCGTCCCGTGCGCCCCGTCGGCAAAGGCGGCGAGGTGCACCGGCAGGGCGGCGGAGGCGCCCGCCTCGCCGCCCCCGGCCTCCTCGCCGGACAGCGGCTCCTCGATCACGCTGATCGCGATCCGGTCCTCGCCGGCGGGGGCGCTGACCAGCCGCACCCGGCCGCCCGGCCGGGCCCGCTGCACCGCGCTGGCCGCCAGGTTGAAGGCGATCTGGCGCAGCATGCTCGGCTCGCATTCGACGCGCCGGTGGCCGCCGGTGAACTCGGTCTCCAGCGACACGCCCGCCTCGCCGGCCCGCTTCTGGACCAGCGCCCGCGTCAGGTCGAGCGTCTCGTCCAGCGTCGGTGCGTCGAGATCCTCGGGCCGGTCGCCCGGCTGGAGCGAGGCGAGATCGGTCACCTCGTCGATGATGTCGAGCAGTTGGCCAGACGCCTCCAGGATGCCGGCCGCGTATTCCCGCTGCCGCTCGGTCAGCTGGCCGAAGCGCGGGTCGTTCAGCAGCTGGCCGAAGCCGAAGATCGTGTTGAGCGGCGTGCGCAGCCGGTGGCTGATCTGGTCCAGCACGGCCGTGCGCATCTCCTCGGCGCTCTCCAGCGCGCTGTTGCGCTCGCTCAGCGCCTCGGCAAAGCGCTCGCTGTCGGTGATGTCGGCGACCAGCAGCATCGTGTCGCCGCCCGGCAGGGGCGCCAGCCGCAGCCTGAGCGCGCGCTTGGAGCCCAGCGTCAGCCGCTCGGACCAGGGCACGCGCGTGTCCTCCGAGGTGATGAAGCCCGTCACGCGGTTCCAGGTCTCGGTCTCGACGGTCAGCGACTGGCAGAGCCGGACGACATCGCGCGCGTGGATTTCGGGATGGACGATCGTCTCGTCGGTGCCGAAGATGCCGTGGAAGGCGGTGTTGACGATCTGGAGCCGGCCATTGGTGCCGAACACCGCCAGCCCCTCCTCCAGCCGGTTCAGCGTCGATTCCTGCAGGTCGATCGACTGGCGATAGCGCTGCTCCAGCCGCACCCGGTCCGAGATGTCGTCGAACACGAAGGCGAGGCTGCCATGCGGGTGCGGACGCGCCAGCACCTTGATGTTCGAGCCGTCCGCCAGGTGCCAGACCTCGTCGAAATCCGCCCGCTCGGGGTTCTCGAAGAGATCGAGCAGCCGGCGGCGCCAGCCGTGGAAGTCGCCGGTCTCGGGGATGCGCTGGTTGGCACGCAGCGCGTCGAGCGTGTCGCGCAGCGACGGACGGTTGGCGAGCCATGTGGGGTCGAGCTGCAGCATCGCCGCGAAGGCGGGATTGAACAGCACCAGCTTCTGGTTGCGGTCGAAGATCGCGAGGCCCGCGGTCAGATGCGCGAAGGTCTCGGTCATCGTCTGCACGAAACGGCCGAGCGTGCGCTCCGCCTGCGCGGCCACCGTCGCATCGGTCGCGATGCCGATCGCGTTGCCCTCGCCCGTGGCGACCTCGATCACCTGCAGCGGCAGCGGCTCGATCGCGCCCGCGGGCAGGATCTCGAGGCGCGAGCGCACCACGCCGGTGTCGTCCGGCGCGCCGTCCTTCGGCCGGGCCGCCAGCAGCGCCATCGCCTGCTGCCAGCCGACCGAGCCCGTGCGCGTGGTCACCGAGCCGGCCGACCAGCCGATCGTGCCGTCCGAGATCCGCTCCCAGGCGATCGCCGCCCCGCTCTCCAGCAGGGCCGCCATCGTGCGCCGTTCCTGTGCGTTGGCGGCCAGCGTCTTCTCGCGCGCGCTGATGCGGGCCTGGCTCTTGCGCAGTTCCGTCAGCATCAGCGAGGCGTCGGCGAGCACGATGATCAGCTCGCCCCCGCGCGGCCTGCCCGAAAGCTCCCAGGGCGCGCCGGACTGGTCCGAGACCAGGAGCCGCATGGGCGTGCCCTGCTCGATCAGCCGCCTGACCGCGATCAGCGCTTCCTCCCGCGCATCGAACAGCGCGCCACCGAGGACGTCGATCAGCGAGGCGCCCTCGGCCACGCCCGGCATCGCCCGCGCCGCCTCGCTGGCATCGATGATCCGCTCGCCCTCGGCCCGGATCACGACGCCATGGGCGATGTCGGCCGCGCGCCGGCGCTCAACCTCCAGCCCGCGGCGGAAGCACAGCGCCAGGCCCCAGCCGCCGACAGCGGCGACGGTCATGACAGTCGCGATGACAAGGGTCCAGTCGAACAACGCCGCGCAAGTCCCGGATGAACAGATACTTCCAGCCTAGCAAACGACCAAAGAGGCAAACAGGTGGTTAACCTGGAACAGAAGGTGAACCTGCCTGTGGCATATCAATCGGCAGTTGCGCTGGCCGTCCCGACAACTGCCCAGGGGCGAAAACCGTTCCCCAACTGTAACCTAGCATCAGCGAGGCGGCAGCGCCACCATCGCGCCCGGCAGGTCGCCTGCCGCGGGCCGCCGGCGCTCGATCTTCTCGCGCCGGATGGCCGAGGTCGGCCAGGTGACGATCGAGAGCGCCCCCGTCGGCCCGGCCGGCGCCCGGCCGGTGTCGCGCGGCCGCGGGGCGGGTCCGTCGCTGCGCCGGGCATTGCCGAAGCGCAGCACCGCGCCCGTGCGCTCCAGCAGCGTGCGCGCGATGAAGACGCCGAGACCCATGCCCTCATAGGTCTCGTCCAGCCGCCCCGCACCGCCGCCACCCGCGCGCTGGTCGCGCCCGCGCGTGGTGACATAGGGCTCGCCCAGCCGCGGCAGCACCTCGGCCGAAAATCCCGGGCCGTCGTCGCCCACCACCACCGTCAGCCGGTCGCCGTCCAGCGCCACGTCGACCCAGACCGTCGTCTCGGCGAAATCGACGGCGTTCTGGATCAGGTTGCGCAGGCCGTGGATCAGCTCGGGCCGGCGCCAGACCTCGGGCACGCTGTCGGGCCCGTCCGCCGCGGCATCCCGCGCCCCGTCCTTGACCGCGATCCGGATGTCGATGCCGCGCCCGGCATGGGGCGCCGCCGCCTCCTCGATCACCGCGGTGATCGGCGCCGACTGGACATGCGGGTCCTGGCGGCGCGAGCGCGAGAGCTCGGTCAGGATGTCGCCGCAGCGCCTGGCCTCGGCATGGATCAGCTCGGCATCCTCGGCCTGCTGCGGCCGGTCGGCCAGGTCGCGCGCCAGTTCGCGGGCCGCCAGCTTGATCGTCGCCAGCGGCGTGCCGAGCTCATGCGCCGTCGATGCCGCGATCGCGCCCATGGCCGAGAGCCGCTGCTCGCGCGCCAGCGCCAGCTGCGTGGCCGAAAGCGCCTGGCTCATCGCATAGGTCTCGACCGTCACGCGCCGGGCGTAGAGCGACAGGAACGTCACCGCCACCGCCAGCGCCGCGGCGAATCCGGTGCGGAAGGCAAGCGGCGCCAGCATCTCCTCGCCGTCCGGCCCGATCAGCGGCAGGTAGAGGCTGGAGGTCACCGCGATCATCGCGATCGCCGCCGTGCCGAGCCACAGCGTCGGCTGCAGCCTGAGCGTCGAGGCCGAGATCGTCACCGGCGCCAGCACCAGCAGCGCGAACGGGTTGTTGAGCCCGCCCGTCACCATCAGCAGCGCCACGATCTGCACCAGGTCGAAGAGGAGCGAGGCGAAGGTCGCGTTTTCGCTGAGCCGCGTCTCGGACGGGAACACCGCCTGCGCCAGCACGTTCGCCACCACCGCCGCCGAGATCAGCGAGGCGCAGAGCGCCAGTGGCAGCTGGTAGCCCATCGCCACCGAGGCCGTCAGCACCGCCGCCGACTGCCCGATCACCGCCACCCAGCGCAGCAGGATCAGCGTGCGCAGCCGCACCCAGTCGCCACGGGCACGCATGTCGAACAGGTACTGCCCGCCACTCTCGCTCATCGTGGCGAGCTTGACGCACCGCTCTGCAAAGGCAAGCGCCGCCGGCATGGCGCGCCACTCACGCAGGATTGCGCCGCGAGGTCTTGTCCTCGCCCGAGGCCCTTCCTTTGTGGCAGGGTGGGCGCGCGCCGGGGAGACGACGATGCAGAACCGACTGATGTCAGCCGTGATGATCGGTGCGGGCGGGCTGGCGATCGCGGTGGTTGCCGCCGGCGCCTGGGTGACGCTGGTGCCCCATGCCGGGCCGATCGCCTTCTCCGAGGGCACGATCGACGCGCGCGAGAGCGGTATCGGCGGCAGCTTCGAGATGGAGCGACACGACGGCGCCATCGCCGCGTCCGACACCCTGATCGACGGGCCGACGCTGGTCTATTTCGGCTACACCTTCTGCCCCGATGTCTGCGGCTTCGACACCCAGGACATGGCCACGGCCGCCGATCTCCTCGACGCCGAGGGGATCGGGATCGCCACCGTCTTCGTCACCGTCGACCCCGAGCGCGACACGCCCGAGCAACTCACCTACTTCGTCGAGGGCATGCATCCCGGAATGGTCGGCCTGCGCCCGGATGCCGAGACGCTCGACCGGGTGGCGCGCGACTGGAAGGTCTATTTCTCCCGGACCGAGCCTGAGGAGGACGGGTTCTACCTGATGAACCACTCCGCCTTCACCTACCTCGTCCTGCCGGATGCCGACGGCCGGCCCGAGGCCTCGCTCATCTTCCGCAGCGAGCAGACGCCCGAGACCATCGCCACCGACGTGCGCCGCTATCTCGAGAACCGCGGCCTCGAGGGCTGAGCCGAGCCGTCACCCGCGCGGCCCCCGTGCTGCCCCCCGTGCTAACCCCGTGCTGCCCCCGCGCGGCAGTGGTGCGACAATCTAGAAGTGTTGACATCATCGCGACAGCGGACATGTCGCCTGTCAGTGACCGATGGAGGACCAACCGATGCCCGAGGGAGCGATCGGAACCGACAATTCTCTGCTGATCGTCGATGACGACACCGCGTTCCGCACGCGCCTGGCGCGCGCGATGGAAAAGCGCGGCTTCGCGCCGCTCGATGCCGGCTCGGTCGAGGAGGGCGTCTCGATCGCCCGCTCGCGCCCGCCCGCCTATGCCGTCATCGACCTGCGCCTCGAGGACGGCAACGGCCTCGACGTGGTCGAGGCGCTCAAGGAGACCCGCGCCGACTGCCGCGCCGTGGTGCTGACCGGCTATGGCGCCATCGCGACCGCCGTGGCCGCGGTCAAGATCGGTGCGGTCGACTACCTCGCCAAGCCAGCCGACGCCGACGATGTCGAAAAGGCGCTGCTGACCGGCATGGAGGACAAGCCCGAACCGCCCGAGAACCCGATGTCGGCCGACCGCGTTCGGTGGGAGCACATCCAGCGTGTCTTCGAGCTCTGCGACCGCAACGTCTCCGAGACCGCGCGCCGGCTCAACATGCACCGCCGCACCCTGCAGCGCATCCTCGCCAAGCGCTCGCCCCGCTGATCGGGGCGGCGATCGCGGCAGCGGCCGGCACGCCGACTGGGCAAACCGCGTCTTAACCATGCGCCGCCATGGTGCCTCCTGCACGCCCAGCGCAGGAGGTGCCATGCGCTCCTATCCGTCCATCACGCCCGCGACCATCGACCGGGCTGCCCGGCATCTCGCCGCGAACGGCATCGCCGCCGCCTCGGCCAGCGGCAGCGGCCAGCT
>JBCBPG010000196.1:0-7071 GCA_039820865.1 Pseudomonadota bacterium | reverse complement strand
GCAGAACTCGCTGGAGCACGAGGGCACCTTCCCGCTGCCCGAGGCACAGCTCGACCGCTTCCTCATGCGTGTCGCCCCGGAGTTCGCCCTCGACGAGGTCGAGGATCGCGAGCTCCCGCGCGGCATCCGGCATGGCCAGGGCGACATGCATGAGGAAGCGGTCGAGCTGTGCCTCGGGCAGCGGGAAGGTGCCCTCGTGCTCCAGCGAGTTCTGCGTGGCGACGACCATGAAGGTCTCGCCGAGCGGGCGCGTGATGCCGCCGGTGGTGACCTGCCGCTCGGCCATCGCCTCGAGCAGCGCGGACTGCACCTTGGGCGGCGCGCGGTTGATCTCGTCCACCAGCACCAGCGGGTGGAAGACGGGACCCGGCAGAAAGTCCATCGTGCCGCTGTCGGGGCGGAAGACCTGGGTGCCGGTGATGTCGGCGGGCATGAGGTCGGGCGTGCACTGGATGCGGGCCATGCCGCCCTCGATCCCGTCGGCCAGGCGCCGCACGGCGCGGGTCTTGGCCAGCCCCGGCGCGCCCTCGACCAGCACATGGCCGCCGGTGAGCAGCGCGATCAGCAGCCGCTCGACCAGCGCCTCGTGGCCGACCAGCCCCGCCTCCATCGCCCGGCGCAGCCTTTCGGCCGGCTCACGCGTTCCTGCCGCCACCGGGCGGGCCTCCACCTCATCCATCATCGCATCCTCACGGTCTGGCCCGCTAGGAAAGCCTTTCGCGCGTGGATTGGAAAGGACGAATGCGGGCACCTTGGCGAAGGCGGTCCCCGCGCCGGGCTGCCTCAGGCGCCGAGCGGAGGGCCGAGAAGCGCGGTCAGCATGTCGTCGCTCAGCGCCGGTCCGTCGCCCCGGCGGGCGCCGCGACCGCTGGCGCGGCCCGGGTTCTCCCACTTCTCGCGCCCGCGATAGCGCGTGACGCCGACGCCCTGGAGCGCAAGCGCCGGGGGCACGCCCGCGCTGGCGCCCATGATCGCCTCGCGCGTCCGCTGGACCGGGTCGGTGCTGACGGGCATGGGGCCATGGGCGCGGAACGGGGCGGCGGGGCTGTCGCTGCCCATCGGCAGCGCCCCCAGCGCCGGGCCCGGGGGCGGCGCCGCGCCGACCCAACCGCCGCCGTCGTCGATCACGTGCGGATGCTCGACATTGCCGGGCGTGCCGACGACGAGCGGGCTCCAGGCGGCGTTGGTCGCGTGCATGGCGGCCGTCGTCTCGATCATCCGGGCATGCGCCGTGGCGAGATCGCCGTTGATGAGCGCCGCGTTCACCGCCGCGGCGACGGCATGGGCCGCGAAGACGACGTCGTGCGCCGCGGGCGAGAGTCGCCGCCCGCCCATCATCACCTGCAGCGTCAGAAGCTGGACGATGCGGTGGTCGTGCTCGCGCCAGTCCTGGATCTCGACCAGCGCATGGCCCTCGAGCGCGTTCATCGGCGCGGTCAGGATCGCCTCGGCCGCGAGACCCGCCGAGACCCGGGTCATCTCCTTCGAGACCTGGCGCCCGGCGAGACTGGCGCCCTGGTCCGGCGCGTCGGCGTCGACCTCCTCGTCCAGGATCGCCTTCCAGCCCGCCCCCTGCTCGAAGGAGCAGAGGCCGAGAGCGGCGGCCATCAGGTAGCCGCGGGCAAGCGGGGCAGGATGCTCGCCGCCGGCGGGTCCGAAGGCCGAGAGGCGGCGCTCGCCCGTGCGCAGGAGACCGAGCGCGCGGAAATAGGCCAGCAGGCCCGTGGCGGCCGCGGGGCCCATGTTCACGATGCCCATCACGTCGGACGCGCTTTCGTCGATGCGATCGGCCCAGTAGGCGGCCAGATGCGCCCGCTCGGCGGCGTCGGCGATCTCGCCCGAGGCGGCCTGGATGCGCTGGTGCACGGCGGCGGCGAGGTCGTCGTGCAGCCCCTCGTCGGCGTGCAGGATCTGGTGGCCCGCCGTCTCGTGGCCGAGCGCCGACCAGGCGGCGAGACCCCGGCGCGCGAACGCCGACGGCATGTTCACGACGCCGGCGCCGCAGCCGTAGCTCGCGGTCGCGGGCGCCGTCCAGGCATAGGGGCCGGCATTGGGGCGGCCCCACTTGATCAGCGGCGGGATCACGCTGTGATCGGGCGGGTGCACCCCCTTGCGGTCGGCATCGCTGAGAAAGCCGTCGTAGAGGTCGCTCACCATCTCCTGCAGCGCGGCGAGCGCGGCGCCCTCGGTCCCGTCCTGGCGCTGGGTGATGCTCTGGACGAGGTCGAGGCCGAGGAGCCCGATGCCCTGGAGTTGCGGGTCGCGGCGGAGCACGTCGTGCCAGCCCGGCCGGCCGATGGCGCGGAAGATCGAGGCGAGCGGCGCCTGCATGGCGCCGCGGTAAAGCGGCGGGAACGCCTCGGCCGCGTTCTCCAGGCGGAAGAGGATCTGCGCGTGGTCGACGATGTCGGGCGGACCCTCGGTCGCGGCGGCGATCGCGCCGGCCGCGTCGTCGATCATGGCGGTCAGGAAGGTCTCGCTGGTCAGGCGCATCGTCCCGTCTCCCCTGGTTCCGGCGCTGGCGGCCGGCGGCGCAGGGCAAGACAGTACCCCACGTTGAAATTTCATCCCGAAATCTCTTCAGTCAGCCAATATGCCGCAAAGGAAAGCCAATAATGCCCCAATCGTCAAGCGACGACAGGCAGTCATCAGGATGGGCGCGATGCGATAACGACCACGCCTGTGCTGCGTGGCACAGGTGGCGGGCGGATCGGCAACTTGTTGAAGACGCGCCTTGAGGACGCGCCCGACCCGCCCGACAGGGCTCAGGTGGCCTCGCCGCCGTTGATCGCGATGGTCTGGCCGGTGATGAAGCGCCCGCCGGGGCCGGCGAGATGGGCGACGGTGGCGGCGATGTCCTCGGGCGCGCCGAGATGGCCGGCGGGCACGGTGGCGATGCGCGTGGGGTCGTGCGGGTCGCCGCCGTCCTTGGCGATCTGGCCGGGCGAGACGGTGTTGGCGGTGATGCCGTGGGGCGCGAACTCGGTCGAGAGCGCGCGGGTGAGGCCGACGACCCCGTGCTTGGCGGCCGAGATCGGCGCGCCCTCGAAGTAGCCGCGGATCGCCTTCATCCCCGCGAAGTTGACGATGCGCCCCCAGCCGCCCTCGACCATGCCGGGCAGGAAGGCGCGGCAGGTGCGGAAGCTGCCCGTAAGCGCGGTGTCGAGCACGCCGGACCAGTCCGCGTCCGTGGTCTCGAGAAAGGGCTTGTGGGGGCGGATCGCGGCGTTGTTGACCACGATGTCGACGCGCCCGAAACGCCCGACGGCCTCGGCCGCGATGGCCTCGATCACCTCGGCGCGCGCGACGTCGCCCATGACGACCAGCGCCTCCACGCCCTCGCCGCGCACCGCCTCGGCCGTCGCCTCGGCCAGCGCACGATCGGCGCGGCCGTTGACGACGACGTTGGCGCCGAGGCGCGCCAGGGCGACCGCGATGGCCCGCCCGATGTTGCGCCCCGCGCCCGACACATAGGCGGTACGCCCCGCCAGGTCCTTCGCTGCCATGCCCGTCCCTTCCCTCGAATCATTCGGCTCCGGGTGGCGCGCCGCGGCGCCGCCCCCCCGCCCACGCCCTTTCGGCGGCGTGCAGGCGGCCCGCGGCAGGCGCGCCGCGGCCCTCCCGATGCACTCTGTCGAATGTTTTTTGTCAACATTCGACATTCAACGCCTCTCCCGCGTTGACGGGGATCAGGCAAACTGCATCTCTCGACGCGTCACGGCGGACCACCGCCGGGCGGCGCCGGACGGGCAGGACGCGACGGGACACAGAAGCCCCGCGCATCCCGACGGCGACGCCGGAACCCGATGCGGTCCGGCCAGAGAAAACCGTGGGAGGAGGACCCGATGTTTGCACGCGACACGATCCATGGCATGGCGCGCCTGGCCGGCGGCGCCCTGCTGGCCGCCTCGATGGCGACCGGCGCGGCGGCGCAGAGCTACCCGTCCGAGGACCTGGAGTGGACGATCGCCTTCGGTCCCGGCGGCGGCAACGACATCATGTCCCGCACGCTGATCGAGATCATCGAGAAGTACGACTGGTACCCCGCCGAAATCTCGGCCGAGAACCGCGCCGGCGGCTCGGGCGCGGTGGGCTGGGGGTATCTCTACGCCAAGTCGGGCTCGGCCTACGACATTTCGACGACCTCGGGCAGCTTCATCACCACGCCGCTGCAGGCCGACCTGCCCTGGGGGCCGGAGACCTTCACGCCGATCGCGCTGCTCGCCACCGACGACCTGGTGCTGGTGGTGAATTCGGACTCGCCCTACCAGACGATCGAGGACTTCATCGCCGGCGCCAAGGAGAACCCGCCGATCATCGGCGGTACCGGCACCGTCAATGTCGACTTCATCGTGAACAAGCTGTTCGCCGAGGCCGCGGGCTACGAGTTCGAATACGTCTCGTTCAACGCGATGGGCGAGCAGAAGACGGCGCTTCTGTCCAAGGCGCTGGACGCGATGGTCGCCAACCCGTCCGAGGCGATCGGCCTGATCGAGTCGGGCGACATCCGCCCGCTGGTCTACTCGGGCGACGCGACGCCGGATGCGCTGGGCGACGTGCCGACGATGGGCGACGTGGGCTACCCGATCGGCATCTCGATGCCGCGCGGCCTGGTGCTGGCCCCCGATGCGCCGCAGGAGGCGCAGGACTGGTGGATCGCGACGATGAAGAAGGTCGTCGAGACGCCGGAGTTCGCCGAGTACATCGAGAAGAACCAGCTCACGCGCAACGTGAAGTTCGGTGACGAGTTCATGACCTCGCTGAAGAGCACGCAGGACGGCTTTGCCAAGATCCTGCGCGAGCAGGGCGTGATCGAGTAAGCCCGGGCACGTCCCTACAGACCGGCCGGCCGCGCGCCCGGACGCGCGGCCGGCCACGCCCCGGGAGAGCCACCGATGATGCGCCTCGCCTTCCTGCTCGCGCTGCTCGCGGCGAGCGTGTTCTACACGTATATCGCCTTTGCCGATCTCGGGTTCATGAGCCTGACCGGCCGTCTCGGCCCCGGCTTCTTTCCGCGGATCGTCGGCATCGCGCTGATCCTGACCATCATCGGATGCCTAGCGCTGGACGCCCGCAGGATGCGCGCCGCGGGCGAGGCGGACGGGTTCGGGCCCCATGCCGCGGATCTTGGCGTGGTGGTGGGGGCGGGCGCGCTCATGGTGCTGCTGTTCCCGCCGCTCGGCGGCATCGTCACCAGCGGGCTGTTCCTGTTCGTGACCATCGCCTGGCTGAACCGCGGGCGCATCCTCGCCAGCCTCGCCATCGCGGTGATCCTGCCGGTGCTGATGTTCCTGCTGTTCGACCTGACGCTGAACGCCTCGCTGCCCGAGAGCACGCTCGGCATCCCCTTCTGAGCGCGCCCGACGCACCCGACCGGAGGCCATGATGGACATCTTCGCCGACCTGATGATGGGCCTCAGCGTCGCGGTCACGCCGATCAACCTGCTCTACCTGGTGATCGGCGCGATGGTGGGCATGTTCGTGGGCGTGATCCCGGGCTTCGGGCCGTCCGCGGGCCTGGCGATCCTGCTGCCGGTCACCTTCGGCATGGACCCGATCGGCGCCGTGGTGATGCTGTCCGCCATCTATTACGGCGCGATGTATGGCGGGACGATCACCTCGATCCTGCTGAACACTCCGGGCGAGAGCGCCACCGTCGCGTCCACCTTCGACGGCTTTCCGCTGGCGCAGAAGGGCCGTGCGGGCCCGGCGCTGGTGATGCAGGCGGCGGCCTCCTTCGTGGGCGGCACCATCGGCGTGATCCTGATCACGCTGCTCGCGCCGGCGTTCTCCCAGGTCGCGCGCAGCTTCGGCCCGCCCGAGTACTTCCTGCTGGCGATGATGGGCATGCTGACGCTGATCGTGATGATCGGTGCGAACTGGCGCTACGGCCTTATCTCGGCGCTGATCGGCTTCGCGCTCGGCACCGTGGGCGTCGATCTCGAGACGGGGCAGAGCCGCTTCACCTTCGGCTCGGCCGAACTGATCGGTGGCATCTACTTCATCCCCGTCGCCATCGGGCTCTTCGGCCTCGGCGAGCTCTACTACGCCTTCTATCGCGGCCTGCATCTCAGCGGCAGCGGCGCGATCGTTCAGTACTCGACCGAGAAGCGGTTCTGGCCCGAGACGCGCGACTGGGTCGAGACGCGGATGACGATGCTGCGCGGCTCCCTCCTGGGCTTCGTCGTCGGCGTGATCCCGGGCGCGGGCGCGACCATCGCCTCGCTGATGGCCTATTCGCTCGAACGCTCGGTCTCGAGGACGCCCGAGAAGTTCGGCACCGGCACCATGCCCGGCCTCGTGGCGCCCGAGGCCGCGAACAACGCCGCCTCGGCCGGCGCCATGGTGCCGCTGCTCACGCTCGGCATCCCCGGCTCGGCCTCGACCGCGGTGCTCCTGGCGGCCTTCCTGCTCTGGGGTCTCCAGCCCGGCCCGCTGATGATGGGGCAGAACCCGGAATTCGCCTGGGGCCTGATCGCGTCGATGTACCTCGGCAACATGGCGCTCCTGGCGATCAACATCTTCGCCATCCCGCTCTTCGTCATGCTGATCAAGGTGCCCTACCGGATGCTGGCCCCCTGCGTGGTGGTGATCTGCACGCTCGGCACCTTCAGCGTCGCCGGCTCGATCACCGAGACCTGGATCATGGTGATCTGCGGCATCGCGGGCTTTTTCATGCGCCTCTACGGCTTCTCGCCGGCCGCACTGGTGCTGGCGCTGGTGCTGGGGCCGCTGGCCGAGGAGGCGCTGCGCCAGACGCTGACGATCTCGCGCGGCTCCTTCGGGATCTTCATCGAGCGCCCGGCCTCGGTCTGGATCATGGTCGCGACGGCCGTGATCCTCGGCATCGTGCCGCTGCTCGGCTGGCTCGGCCGGCGGATGGGCGGGCGAGAGACGCCGGCCGAGTAGCCGGCGCGGCCCGGGCATCATGGCCGAGGTCCTGACACGCGCCGAGGCGAGCGCCCTGGCAACGGCAGCCTTCGAGGGCACGGGCGTCGCCCCCGGCCCCGCCGCCGCGGCGGCCGAGGTGCTGGTGATCGCCGAGATGATGGGCATCGCCACCCATGGGCT
>JBCBPG010000195.1:0-7104 GCA_039820865.1 Pseudomonadota bacterium | reverse complement strand
CGCCCAGCGGCCCGTTCTGGTGGGCGCAGGCGTTGGAGAGGGCGGCGAGCCTGCCCTCCTGGCGGAACACCGCGGCGCGCCGGCCGTCGGGGAGCGAGACGATGCGCGCGCGGCCCTCGGGGATCGCGTCGGCGTCATCGACCGCCAGCCACTCGGCCGGGGCGGCGGTGGCGGGGATGCGCCAGGTGGCGAGGTGCAGGCCCGCCACGCCAACGGCCGTCAGCACCGCGATCACGGCGAAGGCGGCGTTGTCCTGGGCCTGCAGCGCGCCGAGAGCGATGTGGCCGGTGACCGCGGCATAGGCGGGGTAGAGGAGGAGGTGCAGCGCCTTCCAGACCGGCGGCGTCAGGAACGAGAGCCAGAAGTCGTGGCTGGTCGCGGCCAGGATCGCGAGGGCGACCAGCGCGAAGGCGCCCAGCCACTCGAACGGGAAGCCGACCAGGCGGTCGGTGGCGGTGTTGGCGGAGAACAGCGCCTCGAGCGCGGGTGTCGGGCTGAAGGCAAAGTACCAGTCGAGCACGAAGCTGGCATGGCCGAGGGCGACGAAGGCCGTCAGCACGCCGAAATGGCGGCGGTTGTAGAGGAGCGGCAGGAAGCGCCGGTCTAGCCGCGCGAGGGGGCCGATCGCGAGGATCAGGCTGAGCATGAAGAAGGCGCAGGTGCCGAGCGCGCGGGCGTTCAGGATCGCGCCGTCGACGGGGCGCGTCTGGGCCGCGGCGGGCGCGCCGATCAGCAGGAAACCCGCGACATAGGCCACGACGGCGACCACCAGCACGGCGTCATAGACCCATTTGCTGCGGGTCCACTGGACGGGGATGTAGGCGACGCTCACTCGGACGTCTCCGGGGGCGCGAGGCGGACGGCGGGGGCCTCGAGCGGGCCTGTCTGGCGGAGCGTCAGCGCGGTGGCGAGGATCACGGGAATGGCGAGCGCCATGGCCAGCGCCAGCGTACCCTGGGCGCGGCGGGGCGGGTCGTGGCGGCGACGCCCGTCCTCGGCCCCCCGCTCCAGCCGCCACCAGCGCCAGAGGACCAGGGGCCAGAGCAGCACGAGGCCGGGGATCAGCAGGACGCGGAAGGCATAGGCGCCACGGGCACTGGGCTCGACCCGGTCGAGGCCGACGAGGAGGAAGGCGGCCGCGACCGCGCCCCCTGCCCAGGCCCAGGCCTCGCCCGCCGAGATCAGGGTGGCTGTCGTCATCGGTTCTCCCGCTCCGCCCGGCGCGAGCCTAGCGGCGCCTGCGCCAGCCTGTCACGCCGCGGGTCGAGACGGATCGATCACGCTTCAGTCGCGGAGCGCGCGGGCGAGAAGGGCACTGGCGCCCAGCGCCATGGCGGACACCAGGGCCGCGCCGCTCCACCCCGCCGACTGGTAGACGAGCCCGACCGCGAAGGCGCCCGCCAGCCCCCCGGCGTAGTAGCTGGTCAGGTAGAGCCCGTTGGCGGCCGCGCGGTTCGCCGTCGCCGTGCGGCCGACATAGGCGGTGGCCGCGGCCTGCATCAGGAAGGTGCCGGCGCCGATGACCGCAAGGCCCGCCAGGAGGGCCGGCAGCGCGCCGATCAGCGTCGCGCCCAGCCCGGCGACCGACACCGCGGCCGAGGCCCAGAACAGCGGGCGCACGCCGAAGCGTGCCACCAGGTCGCCGGCCATGGGCGTCGTGATCATCGCGGGCACGAAGACGAAGTAGACGAGGCCGAGCGTGGCGGCATCGAGCGCGTAGGCCGGGCCCACCAGCTCGAAATTCACATAGGTGAAGACGCCGACGAAGACGAAGAGGATGAGAAAGCCGATCGCGAAGGCGGCGCGCAGGCCGGGATGGGCCGCATGGGCGCGCCAGGCGGCAAGCGGCGGGCCCGAGGGCGCCGGCTGGCTGGCCGAGCGCAGGCCGATCACCGCCAGCGCCAGCACCGCGCCCGCCAGGTTCAGGGCGGCGAAGACGAAAAAGGTGTTGGCGACGCCGATGTCGGCGGCGACTTCGCTGGCCAGCAGGCGGCCGAAGAGGTTGGAGGCGACGTTGCCGGTGACATAGCCCGCCAGCGCGCCGGCCGCCGCCGTCTTGTCGCAGACCTCCGACAGGTAGGTCATCGTCAGCGTGAAGGCGGTCGCCATGCAGGCGCCCTGGAGGATGCGGAGCACCATGAAGACGCCGATATCCTCGGTCACGCCGAGGAGCGCCGTCGGCACCGCCAGGAGCGCGAGGCTGAGCCAGATGCCGAGCCGGCGGTCGATGCGGTCCGAGAACCAGGCGACCGTCAGCCCCGCCACCGCCATGCCGACCGTCGCGAGGTTGAGCGCGAGGCCCATGGTCGCCGCCTCGACCCCGTAGGCGGCGGTCAGTTGCGGTGCCAGCGCCTGGGCGGCGAAGAGGTCGATCAGCGTGAAGAAGGCGATGAGCCCGACCAGCGCCATGCGCCGGATCACGTCGCGCGGCATGTCGCCGGCGAGGGCGCCGCTCAGCGTCAGGGAGAAGGCCATGGGTATCCCCGCGGTTGCTGCGCCGCAACATGCCGCCCGCCGCGCGGCCCTGTAAAGCCCCGGGGCCCGACGATCACCGAGCTGTCAGTTCTGCCGGCCGGGGCCCTGGAACATCTCGCGGATGTCGACCGTGCTCTCGTGGCCGATATGGTCGAAATGGTTGGTCAGCCAGCGGTCGGCCGCGCTCCGCCCGATCTCGAACAGGTGGCGCAGGAAGGCCCACTCGGTGTTGAGCTTGGACGAGGCGCCGAGCGGGCGCATGCGCTTGCGGGCCTCGACCATGTGGATGTTCATGTGGCGATAGCCGCTGGTCAGCTTGCCCTCCTCGACCAGGCGGCGGACGAAGTCGATCGCGCGCAGCTCCTTGAGGAGCGAGGCGTTGAAGGTGATCTCGTTGACCCGGTTCAGGATCTCGCGCGCGGTCTTGGGCACGCCCTCGCGCACGACCGGGTTGATCTGGACGATGACGATGTCGTCGGACGGGCTGTCCTCGAAGAACGGGTAGAGCACCGGGTTGCCCATGAAGCCGCCGTCCCAGTAGTGCTGTCCGCCGATCTCGACCGCCTGGAACATGAAGGGCAGACAGGCCGAGGCCAGCACCGTGTCGCGGGTGATCTCATCGCGCCTGAAGACGCGGGCGCGGCCGGTCTCGACGTTGGTGGCCGAGAGGTAGATCCCCATGTCGTGGCAGCAGCGCACCTTCTCGAAGTCGACATGGGCGTCGAGCAGGTCGCGCAGCGGGTTGAGGTTGAGCGGATTGGTCTCGTAGGGCGAGGCGATGCGCGAGAGCAGGTCCATCGTCAGGTAACCGGGGCTCGTGTCGAGCGACCAGTTGCCGAGCAGCATGTCGATGGGCGTGCGTTTGATGGGCGAGGCGCGGCCGGCCTCGCTGACGGCGGCCCAGAACTGGTGCAGCGCGCGGCGCGCGCCCTGGGCCTGGCCGTCATACATGCCCTGCGCCGCGACGACGGCGTTCATGGCGCCGGCCGAGGTCCCGCTGATGGCCTCGATCCAGAGGCGGTCTTCCTCGAAGATGCGGTCCAGCACGCCCCAGGTGAAGGCGCCGTGGCTGCCGCCCCCCTGAAGCGCGAGGTTGACCGATTTCACGTGGCGTTTCTTGCGGGGCATCGGGTCCTCGTTGGGTCACTTCGGGCGGCGGGGTAGGGGTGGCAGGCCCTTGCGCTGCGCTGCAGCACTCTAGGGCGCTGGGCCGCGCCGAAAAGTCTTCATTGCGCTATGGCAGCGGCTTTCTCGGGCACTAGTTCCGCCCGGACGCCATCGGAGAAGTGGCTTGTGGGAGGTCGTGCGCATGTCGGGCGCGACGGTTTTCGTGATCGCGGTCGTGGTCGTTCTCGTCGGCCTCACGGTGGCGCTTTACCTGCTCCAGGACATCGAGGTGCCGTCCTATCGCGTTCTGCGCCGCGAGGGCCCGGTCGAGTTGCGCGCCTATCCCGCGATGGTGGTGGCCGAGGTCGAACGTCAGGGCAGTCGTCGGCAGGCGGTGCAGCGCGGCTTCCATCCCCTCGCGCGGTACATCTTCGCCGCCAACCGGCCCGGTCCGCGGATCGCGATGACCGCGCCGGTCACGCAGCGCCGGCTGGCCGCGGATGGCTGCGGCTGCGATGCGGCGTGCGGCGGTGGTGCGACTGCGCACCAGGGTGATGGTGCCGGCGGCTGGGTCGTCCGCTTCATCATGCCGGCCGAGAGCCGGATCGACGCCCTGCCGGCGCCGGCCGCCGGCGATGTCCGCCTCACGGAGTTGCCTGCGATGCAGCGGGCCGCCGTGCGCTTTGCGGGCATCGCCACGGACGATGTGCTGTCGGCGCGGGAGGCGGCGCTGAGGGCGTGGCTGAGAGAGCGCGACCTGCCGGCCGACGGGTCGGCCGAATATGCCTATTACAACGACCCGATCACGCCAGGCTTCCTGCGGCGCAACGAGGTGATCATCGAGGTCGGGGCGGCGTCGGCGGCGCTGCCGCCCGGATAGCGTTCCGTGCAAAAACGAAAGGCGCCGACCTTTTCTGGTCAGCGCCCATAGGTGGACGAACACTAAAGCACAACCACTCAACGCACTTGAAAACGCCACGACTACTAGGTTGGCACACACCGCTCGGGGGCGAGGAACCTACAGACGACTACTTCGTCTCCCGAGTGACTGTGAGCCTACCACGAGCCGGCGCCCGCTCAACGCATTTCAGCGGTTAACGCGCACTCGGCACGGCGCCGTTCAGCGTTAACGATGAACGGAATGTCACCGTGATGAACTCTTCCAATATGCAGAATAATATCCTGATAATTGCTCCACCGTTGGTTGCATATTATGGCTGAAATCGGGCGTTCGTCTCATCTTGGGTCGCACGGCCCGTTGTGAGGTGATTCGGAATGCCTGCTTCAGGAGCAGTCCAGTGCCGCCTCAACCCGCAGTTCCGAGAATCGTTATCACGCGGTGCAGCATCTGGTGGCCAATCTGCGGCCAAATAGTTAACGCCGATGCAAGTTGCCCCTGCGTTCCGGTGCCGGGAACGGTTAACGCGCCACGCCGCGTTCCGATGCCGGCGGCCAAGTAATGTAGCGATCGGTTTGCCGTGGCCCGAAGACGCGTTCAGGCGGCTCGCGCGCGGCCGGGCTGGTCCAGCCCGGACGGTGCCGCAGGGCGCAGCGTGCGCGCCGCCGGGATCAGCCGCGACCAGCGCGGCGCGAGCGCCTCGGCCAGGCCATCGGCCCGCAGGCTCGCCAGGTCCCAGCCGGGCCGGCCACGCAGGATCGCCGACCAGGCCTCCATCGCGCCCGGATCGGTATAGAAGTGCCAGTGCGAGACCCGCTCGCCCGACCGTTCCAGCCGGACGCCGCGCCGGGCGAAGGCCGCCGCCGTTGCCGGCGCGTCCAGCTGCAGGTCGAGCCAGCGCGCGGCCGCCCCCGGCAGACCGGCCGCCAGACCCGCATGACCGAGCGTCCGCCGGTCGGCCCGCCCCACGGGCGCCAGCGTCGCGAAGGCTGCGTCGAAGAGATCGTTGGCGCGCGACAGGACATGGGTGACCGGCCCGCCGCCACCGGCGGCCGCCTGCGCCGCCAGGACCGAGCCGGCGGTGGCCGTGAACTCGGCCGCGCCGAGCAGAACCGAGGGGCCATGCGCAAGGTCCGGCCGCGCGCCCATCGCCGCCAGCGCGACCCGGGCGCCGAGGCTGTGTGTCAGGAAGGCAGGCGCCACACCCGGCCGCGCCGCCGCCAGCGCACCGGTGACGCGCGCGAGCGCCTCGCCCGCGATCGCCGCCGCCCCGAACACCTCGGCGAAGTCGCAGCGCCCGCGGGCGATGAGGGTGCCGAGCTTGGCGCGCCGGGCGTCCCAGCCGAAGCCGATGCAGAGCCCCTCGGCCCCGGTCTCGGTAAAGCCGAGGCTGTGCGGCCAGCTCGCCAGCCGCGGCCAGATACCCTGACGCGCCACCGGGCCGTCGGCGCGGTAGAGCCGGTCCTGCGGGCAGTAGGGCCGTGCCCCGTCGCGCCCCGCGACCCAGGTGAAGCGATAGCCGTGCACGAGGATGACCACCGGCGCCCCGGGCGTCAGGCGCTCGGCGGCGCGCGCAAGCGCAGGCTGCCAGTCGCCCCCGCCAGTCAGCGAGAGCACGCCGTCACGCGTCGCGTTGATCCTCAGGATCGCCATGCTCGCCTCGGGTTCGGCGGATGTTCTCCGCTCTCGTGGCGCTGGCGATACACCATGTGGCACACAGGACGATCACGCTTGCATGTCGCTTCGGTGACGTCTTGGCCGCTCGCGCCGGCGTCATCGCCACGCCGCACCGCTTGACCGCGCCGTTGCGGCGGCGTAGGCGAGCCTTACGTGGCGAGTTGTCGGACCGGCTTGCGGGCCACGTTAAACATGCCGCTAAAGAGGTCGGCGGGGCAGGTGCCCCGTCCAACCGCTATCGGTCCGTCCTTGTTTGGCAGCGAGACTGCCACCGCATGACGGAGCCCGCGATGAACGATCCCGTTCGCACCCCCCGCGCCCGCACCCGGCTGGTCCATGCCGGCAGCCGGCGCAGCCAGTTCGGCGAAACCTCCGAGGCGATGTTCCTGACCCAGGGCTTCGTCTACCCGAATGCCGAGGCCGCGGAGGCGCGGTTCAAGGGCGAGCCGGAGGAGGGTGAGGGCTTCATCTACGCCCGCTACGGCAACCCCACCGTCGCGATGTTCGAGGACCGGATGGCGGCGCTGGAGGGGGCCGAGGATGCCTTCGCCTTCGCCTCCGGCATGGCTGCGGTGAACGCGGCACTGATGAGCCAGCTGCGGGCGGGCGATCACCTCGTCGCCGCGCGCGCGCTCTTCGGGTCGTGCCTCTACATCGTCGAGACGCTCTGCCCCCGCTTCGGGATCGAGGTGACGCTGGTCGACGGCACCGATCTCGACCAGTGGCGCGCGGCGGTGGGGCCCAGGACGAAGGTGCTGTTCCTGGAGACGCCG
Source organism: Pseudomonadota bacterium (assembly GCA_039820865.1). Lineage (GTDB taxonomy): Bacteria > Pseudomonadota > Alphaproteobacteria > Rhodobacterales > Rhodobacteraceae > Thermohalobaculum. The sequence continues at coordinate 174 of JBCBPG010000195.1, read as the reverse complement.
TCGAACCCGACGCTGGAGATCATCGACCTCGCCGCGGTGGCCGAGATCGGGCATTCTGTCGGCGCGCGGCTGGTCGTCGACAACGTGTTCGCGACGCCCATGTACCAGCGGCCGATGGCCTTCGGCGCGGACGTGGTCGTCTACTCGGCCACCAAGCATGTCGACGGGCAGGGG
>JBCBPG010000194.1:0-7106 GCA_039820865.1 Pseudomonadota bacterium | reverse complement strand
GCCAGGCGGCGCCGATCACGCCGGCGCTGTCGCCGAGCGCGTTCTTCAGGATCGGCGTCGTGAAGGTGCCGGTGAAGACATGGGGCAGCAACGCGGCCGGCAGCCGCTGGTAGAGGTGCTCGAGGTTCGAGAGACCGCCGCCCAGCACGATCGCGTCCGGGTCGACGATGTTGACGGCCACCGCCATGCCGCGGCCGAGGCGGGAGAGATGGCGCCCGATCGCGCCCGTCGCCACCGGGTCCCCGCCCTGCCAGCGGGCGACGATCTCGGGCACGCGGGGGCGCGCGTCATCGGGGCCGAGGCCGGCGGAGGCCGCGTGGTCGCGCTCGAGTGCGGGGCCCGCGACCCAGAGTTCGAGACAGCCCTGCAGGCCGCACCAGCAGGTGGGGCCGGGATGTTCCTGCTCGGTCGGCCAGGGCAGGGGCACATGGCCCCATTCGCCGCCGATGCGGTTCGCGCCGGTATGGGCGCGGCCGTCGAAGACGAGCCCGCTGCCGGCACCGGTGCCGAGGATGAAGCCCTGCACGACGCGATAGCCTTGCGCCGCGCCGGCGCGCGCCTCGGCCAGCGCGAAACAGTTGGCGTCGTTGTCGATCACGACCGGACGTCCGCCGAGACGGGATGCGAGATCGCCGGCCAGCGGGCGGCCGATCAGCGCCGTGGTGTTGGCGTTGCGCACCGTCCCCTTCTGCGGGTCGAGCGAGCCGGGGATGCCGACGCCGATGCCGGGCGCCCGGCCGTCCGCGAGACCCTCGACACGCTCGACGATACCCGCGATGGCCGCAACGGTACCCTCGTAGTCGCCCCGCGGTGTCGGCGTGCGCTCGCGCGCCAGCACGCGGTTGCCGGGGCCGAGCGCGACCGCCTCGATCTTGGTGCCGCCGAGATCGACGCCGATGCGGATCATGCCTGCCTCCCCCAGCCCGGCGCGACGTCGCGGGCGCAGACCGAGGGGTAGCGGCCGGGCGTCCGCCTGTCACGCGCCGGCGCCGAAGGCGCGCCGCGTCGAAGACGGGCGGTCCATCGGGCGGCCCATCGGGCGGTGCCGTAAGGGGGGGCGCATCGTTGGCGCGGGCGTCCGCGCCACCGATGCGCCCGAGCACCGCCTTGCGGGTCTGCGGGCGCCGGCCTAGGTCGCTCCGAAAGCGTGAGGAGGACGCCATGGCGACGATCGGTTTCATCGGGCTCGGCAACATGGGCGGGCCGATGGCGGCCAACCTGGTCAAGGCGGGCCATGACGTCCGCGGCTTCGACCCGGACGAGGGCGCCCGCGCGCGCCTGCTCTCGGCCGGCGGTCAGGCCGTCGGCCAGGCCACCGACGCGGTCGAGGGCGCCGGCGCCGTCGTCACCGCCCTGCCGGCGGCGGCGCATGTCGAGGCGGTCTATCTGGGTGACGGCGGCATCCTGGCCGCGGCGGCGCCCGGGACGGTCTTCATCGACACCTCGACCATCGACGTCGAGACCACGCGCCGCGTCGCGAGGGCGGCCGACGCGCGCGGGATGGCGATGGTCGACAGCCCGATGTCGGGCGGTGTCGGCGGGGCCGAGGCGGGGACGCTGACCTTCATGGTGGGCGGGCCGGACGACGCCTTCGCGGCCGCGCGCCCGGTGCTGGAGGCGATGGGCCGCAACATCTTCCATGCGGGCGCCGCCGGCGCGGGCGCGGCGGCCAAGATCTGCAACAACATGATGCTGGCGATCCAGATGATCGCGGTCAGCGAGGGCTTCAACCTTGCCGAGCGGCTGGGGCTGGAGGCGGAGAAGCTCTACGAGATCTCCTCGACCGCCACGGCGCGCTGCTGGTCGCTGAACGACTACTGCCCGGCGCCGGGGCCGGTGGCGGGCGCGCCCTCGATGCGCGACTATCGCCCGGGCTTCGCGGCGGCGCTGATGCTCAAGGACCTGCGCATCGCGATGGCCGCTGCCTCGGCCGCCGGCGCGCATGTGCCGATGGGGGCGCAGGCGACGCAGATCTACACGGCGATGGACCTGGCGGGCATGGCCGACAGCGACTTCTCGGCCGTGATCCGGCATCTCGCGGGCGCGCGACCCGGGGCGTGAGCGCCGGCGCCCCGCCGGGGCGGGGCTGGCGCGGCGACGCTGTCGCAGGCGTCCCGGCACGACGCCGGGTCGCGACCCGTTCCGGAACGATTCTGGCACTTCCGGTTTGCCGCCTTGCCGAATCGCTCTCGCGGCGATTCAACTTATGGTGGTGTTCAGGCGCGGCACACAAATCCCAGTTCTAGATGGGCCCCATAAATGTTGCGGTGTGCCCAATCCGGACCACAATCCACAGTGCCGGAAAAAGACGTTTCCCCGCATGGGGTTAGGAATAAGTGTGCGTGAGGACTTTCGTGCTAGGCCCGAATGAAACATGGGGACAACACGGCACTTCAAAGGCCAATGATTGAATGGTCCCGGGGGACTCGGTACTTCTCGGACATGCGTCCGACACAGTAAACGAGCGGCGCGGGCAGGACGAGCAGGGGCATCCCGACGATGACGCTTCGGGGCTATGACGACTACGAGGTCAGCCTCGGCGACGAGCTGAGGGGCGAACGGGCATGCCGTGGCTGGTCGCTGCGCGATGCCGGGCGCGAGCTCTGCATCAAGCCCGCGATGATCGAGGCGATCGAGAACGGCGATCTCTCCGCCTTCCCCAACCGTTCGGTCGTGCCGGGCTATGTCCGCTCCTATGCCCGCCATCTCGGTCTCGACGACGAGGTGATCTACCAGCGCTTCTGCGAGGAGAGCGGCTTTCAGTCGACGCTCAAGACCTTCGGGATGACCGAGGCGCGGACGGGCGGGTCGCGCAGCGGCGCCACGCTGAGCGGCCCGGTCGGCGCCGATTTCACCGCCTCGCGCTTCGCCGTGCGCCCGGCGCCGCGGCGCATCGGGGCGGCGGTCTCGCTCGGCGGCCTCACCTCGGGGCTGGCGCTGGTCGCGCTGATCGCCGGGCTCGGCTACGGCGGCTGGGCGGTGCTGCAGGACATCCAGCGCGTCGGCTTCGTGCCGCTGCCCGAGGCGCCGGCCGTCGTCGCCGATGCGCCCGAGATCGCGGGTCCGGACGCGGTCGGCCCCGACCTCGCCTTCGTCGCCCGCCCCGCGGCGGCCGCCTATGCCGAGGACGGCGTGCTGCTGGGCCTTGCCGAGAGCGAGCCGGTGGCGCTGCCCGGCCGCGACGGCCCGATCGCGGCCATCGACCCGGAGGAGACCGGTCTCGTCACCCGTCCGGCCCTGGCGGACGCGCCGGTGGCGGCGGCCTCGGCCGTGCCGCCGGCCGAAAGCCTGCGGCTGACCGATGCGGCGTCCGGCCTGCCGCCCGGGCTGGCACCTGCGGGGGCGCCGGTTGGCGGCGGCGCTGCGGGACCTGTCGCCGACGGCGATCCGGACCTCGGCACCGCGCTCGCGACTGTCGCGGCCGGCAATGATGGCACCGTCGCGGTCGAGGCCACCGACACGGCCTGGGTCCGCGTGCGCGACGGCGGCGGCGCGGTGCTGTTCGAGGGTATCCTGAACGCCGGTGACCGCTATGAACTGCCCGATCGGGCGGACGCGGCGCAGCTGCGTGCCGGCAATGCCGGTGGCGTGATGATCGCCGTCGGCGGCCGTCGCTATGGCCCGCTCGGCCGCTCGGGCGAGGTCGTCAAGCGCATCCCGCTGGCCGCCGAGGCCGTCGTCGAGCGCTACCAGCCGGCCACTGTCGACGATGCCGCGGAAGCCGTCTCCAGCACCGTCGCGACCAGCGCCAACTGAGCGTCACCGCGATCCGCCGCTCGCAGGGGCGCGATCCGGTCCTGAACGGGGCACCGGGCGGGCGATGCGTCGCCGTGCCAGTGGCGCAACCAGGGCCGCCCGGGGTGCCCTCGCCTCTCGACGCCGCCGCGCCCGGAGACTAGGTTGCGGCCAACCCGCGGCATCGCCTCCGACAGTGGCCGCGGCACAGGCATGACCCCCGACGCGGGCGACATGGGCAAGCGAGGAACGGCGATGAGCATCAACCACGTCCGGCCCTGGCGGAACATCTACCGCCGCGAATGCCGCCAGATCATGGTGGGCTCGGTGCCCGTCGGCGGCGACGCGCCGATCAGCGTGCAGACCATGACCAACACGCTGACGACCGATGTCGACGCGACGGTCCGCCAGGTCAACGACTGCGCCGAGGCCGGCGCCGACATCGTGCGCATCTCGGTGCCCGACGAGGAGAGCTCGGCCGCCCTGCACAGGATCATCCCGCAGGTCGAGGTGCCGATCGTCGCGGACATCCATTTCCACTACAAGCGCGCGATCGAGAGCGCCGAGGCGGGGGCTGCGTGCCTGCGCATCAACCCCGGCAACATCGGCGACGAGACCCGCGTCAAGGAGGTCATCAAGGCCGCCCGCGACCACGGCTGCTCGATCCGCATCGGCGTCAATGCCGGCTCGCTCGAGCGCGACCTGCTGGAGAAATACGGCGAGCCCTGCCCGGACGCGATGGTCGAGAGCGGGCTGGACCACATCAAGATCCTGCAGGACAACGACTTCCACGAGTTCAAGATCAGCTGCAAGGCGTCGGACGTGTTCCTGGCGGCGGCGGCGTATCAGCAGCTGGCCGAGCAGACCGACTGCCCGATCCATCTCGGCATCACCGAGGCCGGCTCGCTCAACGCGGGCACGGTCAAGTCGGCGATCGGGCTCGGCAACCTGCTCTGGATGGGGATCGGCGACACGATCCGCGTGAGCCTCTCGGCCGATCCGGTCGAGGAGGTGCGCGTCGGCTACGAAATCCTCAAGTCGCTGGGCCTGCGCCACCGCGGCGTCAACATCATCTCCTGCCCCTCCTGCGCGCGCCAGGGCTTTGACGTCATCAAGACCGTGGGCGTGCTGGAGGAGCGGCTGGCGCATATCAAGACGCCGATGTCGCTGAGCATCATCGGCTGCGTGGTGAACGGGCCGGGCGAGGCGCTGATGACCGACGTGGGCTTTACCGGCGGCGGCGCCGGGCGCGGGATGGTCTACCTCGCCGGCAAGCAGTCCCACACCATGACCAACGAGCAGATGGTCGACCACATCGTCGAGCAGGTCGAGAAGAAGGCCGCCGCCATCGAGGCCGCCGAGGCCGACGCCAAGGCCGGCCAGACCGCCGCCGAATAGGCGATGCCGCGAGGCCTCCGGGTGGCGGGCGGATCCGCCTCCTGCCCGCCGAGGCCCCCCCACCCGCCGGCGCCGCCACGCCGGCGCTCCACCGGGCCGACGCTCCACCGGGCCGACGCTCCACCGGGCCGACGCTCCACTGGGCCGGGGGCACGCGGTGAGCCGACCGTGCGAGCCTCGGGGCGGCCCCCTCTCCGGCGTCCCCCGTCCGGCGTCTCCCGTGTCCGGCGTCGCCCCGGGACCTATCTCCCCCGTTGTCGGGCCCGGGGCCGGGAGACCGTGCTGGGAGACCGTGCTGGGCGGCGCCGAGGGCGCGCCCGCCTTGCGGGACCTGGCACGGCAGGGCGGGCCGAGAGGAGAAGGCGATGGCGCAGGAACGCTCTGACGGCGAGGCGGGCGGCCCGGACGACGGACGCGTCGAAGCGCGCGGGAACGGCCCCGGGCAGGGACGTGGGCAGGAACGTGGGCAGGAACGCGGGCAGGGACGCGGGGACGGGCGGATCGACGGCGTCGGGGCGGGACTGGCGCAGAGCGCGCTGCCCCCCGGCGCGCGGCGGGCACCGCTCAAGGGCGTCCGGCTCTGGGCGGTGCGGCTGGCGGGGCTGGCGCTGGTGGTGCTCTCGGCCTGCGGGCTGGCGGTGCGGGGCACGGGCCACGACCCGGCCGTCTGGCATGTCGACCCCGCGACGGCCGAGCGGACGGGCAGGCCGAACGACTACCTCGCCGCGCCCCCGGGCACGACCGCGGCGGCGGCCGACAGGACGGCCGTGGCGGCCGATCCCGTCGCGGCGCTGGCGGCCTTGGACCGGGTGGCGCTGGCGGCGCCCCGTGTCGAGGTGGTGGCCGGCAGCGCGGCCGAGGGCTTCGTGACCTACGTCCAGACCTCGCGGATCGTCGGCTTTCCCGACTATGTCAGCGCCCGCACGGTCGAGGGCGGCATCGCTGTCTGGTCCCGCTCGCGCTACGGCTACAGCGATCTGGGCGTCAACCGCGCGCGGGTCGAGGACTGGCTGGCGGCGGCCGGGCTCTGAGCCTGCACCGGCCCCGTCAGCGCGAACGCCATCCGTCGGCTCGCCCGCCGCTGCCGGCGGGGTCAGGGACCGGGGGCGCGGTGCGTCAGGAGGAGGGCGCGGTGGCGCAGCCTTCGCCCTGCTGGCGCCAGATGACGAGGTTCGAGGCCTGCTCGCAGCGGGCCATCACCTCGCGGCTGTTGATCGTCAGGCAGGCCGTCTGGCCGACCTCGACCCGCCGGCCGACGCTGTCGGTGCAGAAGCAGTCCGGGTAGCTGTAGCCCTGCTTGGCGGGCGGTCGCTCGAAGGCCCAGCGCAGCGTCGCCGCGGTGTCGTCTCCCTCCGCCTGGGCCGACGGCGCGGCTAGGACGAGGACGGCGGCGGCAATGGACGCAAGCCTTTTCATGACACGAAGGCTACACCCGAAGCGCGTGGGTGCATAGCTGCATTTTCCGCGCTGCAAGGGTCGGACGGTCGCGAGAGCGCGCGCCGCGCCGGTCCGCGTATCCCGGCTGCCGGAGCGTCTTAACGTCTGTCGCATCCCGGTTTCACCCCCGCGTCCGCGCCTGTCGGGGCGCGCCCGGCGGGTCTTGACCGGGATCATGACGGGCCGTAAGCGCGCCGGATGCTTCCTGAAACCCGTCTCGCCGACATCGTCGCCCGTGCCGAGTATCTCGAGGCGCGGCTGGGTCAGGCATCCGATCCGGCGGAGATCGCGGCCGTCGGGCGCGACTATGCCGCGCTGCGCCCGGTGGTCGAGAAGATCGCCGCCTGGCGCGAGGCGCAGGCCCGTAGGGCCGAGGCGGAGGCGATGCTGGGCGATGCCGAGATGCGGGAGCTGGCGCGCGAGGAGCTGGCGGCGCTCGACGCCGGGCTGCCGGCGCTGGAACAGGAGATCCGGCTGGCGCTCCTGCCCCGCGACGCCGCCGACGACCGCGCGGCGATCCTGGAGATCCGGCCCGG
>JBCBPG010000193.1:0-7176 GCA_039820865.1 Pseudomonadota bacterium | reverse complement strand
GGTGATCCTGCGCGAGTCGACCGAGGGGCTGTTCTACTCCGCCGCCACCCATGGGCGGAGCCAGATCATCGGCGACACCGAGGTGCGCGACACGCTCCGCATCACCCGCGCGACGACCGAGAAGCTGCATCATTTCGGCTTTCGCCTGGCCGAGAAGCGGCGGGCGCGCGGGCGGCCGGGGCGGCTCACCTGCGTCGACAAGGCGAACGTCTTCGCCTCGATGGCCTTCTTCCGGAGGATCTTCGACGAGGTGGCGGCGGGCTACCCCTCGGTCGAGACCGGCTACAGCTATGTCGATGCCCAGGCGCTGGAGCTGGTCCGGCGGCCCTGGGACTACGATGTTCTGGTCATGGAGAACATGTTCGGCGACATCCTGTCGGACCTCGCCGGCGGGCTGGTGGGCGGCATGGGCATGGCCGCCTGCGCCGAGATCGGCGACGAGGTCGGGCTGTTCCAGCCGGCCCACGGCTCGGCGCCGGACATCATGGGCCAGGACAGGGCGAACCCGCTGGCCGCGATCCTGTCGGGCGCCCTGATGCTCGACTACCTGGCCGAGCGCGCGGGCCAGCCGGCCCTGGCCGAGGCCGCCACCCTGGTCGACACCGCGGTGACGGCCGGCTTCGAGCAGAACCGCCTGCGCCCCATGGAGTTCGGCGGCGACATGGGCACGCTGGCGGTCACGCGTGAGGTGCTGGCGCTGCTGGACGAAGGATAACGCTGCCCGTCGCGTTTCGGGCGGTGCGCGCGCGCGTGTGGCCGGGCCCCTGCCCTCCCTGTGGCCCAGCCCTCCCTGTGGCCCAGCCCTCCCTGCGTTAGCCTAGGCGCAAGGGCGTGAAGTTTCCCCGAACGCTGCACCGGCGATCACGGCAACGGCCGCCGGGCGCGTTAGCATGCGATTGAGCGATTCGGCCGTAACCTGTCGTGGGAGGGCAGGAGGCCTCGCCGCCTATCCGCCCATCGCATGCCGGATCCAGTCGCCGAAGCGGCGGGCCGCCTCCCGACCGGTGGTGACGGAGAGAAAGTAGCCCTCCTTGCCGGTGACCGTGGCGGGATGGGCCGTGACGAGCCGCCCCGTGGCCAGTGCCCGGGCGGCGAGGGCGGCGTTGGCGAGCGCGACGCCCTGCCCCTCGGCCGCGAGGCGGAGGGCAAGGCCGTAGGAATCGACGATCAGCGACGGAGGACGGAGCGCGACGCCCGCCGTCTCGCACCACTCGGCCCAGCCGACCGAGGTACCCGCCGCCGAGATTTTCGGCAGTGCCTCGAACGGGCCCTCCAGCGCAGGCGATCTGAGCGCGGCCAGTGTCGTCGGCAGGGCCTGCGCGCCCTCGCCCACCTGCCTGGCCGAGCCGAAGCGGATCTCGACATCGGCGCGCGGCGCCGCGAACTCGTCCGGCCAGATCGTGCCCTTGAGGTGCAGCGTCAGCCCGGGATGGCGCGCGGTGAACGTCGCGAGGTTCGGGGCGATCACCCATTCCAGCACGCTGATCGACGCCGCGACTGTCACAGCCGTCTCGGCGGGCGGGGCGGCGTGGCGCGCCGTGGCCGCCTTGAGCGTGTCGAGCGCGGCCTCGACCTCGGGCAGCAGCATGCGCCCCGCATCGGTGAGCGCGAGCCCGCGCGGTCGGCGGTGGAAGAGGGGCGTGTCGAGGCTCACCTCGAGCGCGCGGACCTGCTGGCTCACCGCGGACTGGGTGAGGCCGATCTCCTCGGCGGCGGCCGTGAAGCTGAGCGTGCGCGCCGCCGCCTCGAAGGAGCGGAACCAGGTGAGCGGGGGGAGGGAACGGCGCATGCGCAATCCGGCCATTACTGAGACTAATGAGCAAGGCCCCGTTTCTTTCGTTTGTCAAAGAGCGGCCGGCGCGGGACCCCTGTGGGCACGCGATGGCAGGGAGGGTGAGCGGCGATGGACTGGGCGACGCGTCCGCGAAACGATCTCGCCGGGCTTGCCGCCATCGTCGCGGGCGCGGGCCCGACCGTCGTGCTGGTCCATGGCGTCGGTCTCAGGGCCGAGGCCTGGGGCGCGCAGATCGACGCGCTGGCGACTGCGGGTTTCCGGGTCATCGCGCCGGACATGCCGGGCCATGGCGGGACGCCCGCCTGCGCCGGCATGCCGGATCTCGCCGGTTTCGCCGCCCGGCTGGCACCCGCGCTGGCCGCACCTGCCATGGTGGCCGGGCATTCGATGGGCGCGATGGTGGCGCTGGAGCTGGCCCGCCAGCACCCGGACCGCGTGAGGGGCATCGCGGCCTGCAACGCGATCTATCGCCGGAGCGCGGCCGCCCGCGCGGCCGTCTTCGCCCGGGCCGGGACGCTCGACGGGGTGAGCGCGCCGGACCCTGCCGGGCCGCTCGCCCGCTGGTTCGCCGCCTCCTCGCCCGAACGCGACGCCTGCGAGCGGTGGCTGCGTGCCGCCGACCCGGCCGGCTACCGAGCGGCCTATCGCCTGTTCGCCGCCGCCGACGGGCCGGCCGACGCCACCCTCGCCGCCCTGCCCTGCCCTGCCCTGTTCATGACCGGTGGCGACGAACCAAACTCGACCCCCGCGATGTCCGAGGCGATGGCCCGCCTTGCGCCCCAGGGCCGCGCCGTCGTCGTCGCGGGAGCCGCGCACATGATGCCGATGACCCATGCCGACCGCGTCAGCGCCGAGCTGAACGCCTTCGCCCGCACCTGCCACGCCCCCGACCGGAGGACCTGACCATGGAGTTCTCGCTCTTCGCCCACATGGAGCGGCTGACCTCCGACCAGCCGCATGACGTGCTCCACGAGGAGTTCGTCAGTCTCTGCCGCATGGCCGACGAGGCGCGCTTCCGCGCGGTCTGGACCGGCGAGCACCACGGCATGGAGTTCACCATCGCGCCGAACCCGTTCCTGTCGCTGGTCGACATCGCGCATCACACGCGCCATGTGCGCCTCGGCACGGGCACGGTGGTCGCGCCCTTCTGGCACCCGATCAAGCTGGCGGGCGAGGCGGCGGCGGCCGACCAGATCACCGGCGGGCGCATCGAGCTCGGCATCGCGCGCGGCGCCTATTCCTACGAGTACGAGCGCCTCTCGCCCGGCCTCGACGCCACGGGCGCCGGGCAGCGGATGCGGGAGATCGTGCCGCTGCTGCGCCCGCTCTGGACCGGCGACTGCGCGCATGAGGGCGCGTATTTCAGCTTTCCCGCCACCACCTCGGCGCCCGCGCCGCGCCAGCCCGGCGGCCCGCCGATCTGGATCGCCGCGCGCGACCCGAACAGCCACGCCTTCGGCGTCCATGGCGGCTTCAACATCCAGGTCACGCCGCTCTGGCAGGGGATGGCGGAGATCGAGACGCTGATGGGCCGGTTCCGGGACGCCTGCGCCAGCCATGACGGCCCGCGCCCGAAGATCATGCTGCTGCACCACACCTATGTCGCCTCGGACGCCGAGGACGTGGACCGGGCGGGGGGCGAGCTCAGCCGCTACTACAACTACTTCGGCGCCTGGTTCCAGAACCGCCGCCCGGTCACGCGCGGGCTGATCGAACCGCTGAGCGAGGCCGAGATCGCGGCGAACGAGACGTTCTCCAAGGCCAACCTGCTGCGCGACCTGACGATGGGGACCGCTGCCCAGGTGATCGACCGGCTGAAGCGCTACCAGGATCTCGGCTATGACGAATACGCGTTCTGGATCGACAGCGGGATGAGCTTCGAGCGCAAGCGCGCCTCGCTCGCGCGCTTCATCGACGACGTCGTGCCCGCATTCCGGTGAGGTGAGAGATGGCCAGGCTGCCGCACTATCCGCTGTTCATCGACGGTGACTGGACCGAGGGCGCCGGCCGGATCGCGTCGGAAAACCCGGCGACGGGCGAGGTCTGGGCCACCGTCGCCGCGGCCGGGCCCGGGGACGTGGACCGCGCGGTCGCCGCCGCGGCGCGGGCGCTGGAGGATCCCGCCTGGCGCGACATGACGGCGACGGCGCGAGGCAGGCTGCTCCATCGCCTGGCCGACCTGGTCGAGGCCGAGGCCGGGCGGCTGGGCCGGATCGAGACGACCGACAGCGGCAAGCTCTTGGCCGAGACGGCGGGACAGGCGGCCTATGTGGCCGAGTACTACCGCTACTACGCGGGGCTGGCCGACAAGATCGAGGGCGCGGTCCTGCCGATCGACAAGCCCGACATGCTGGTCTTCACCCGCCGCGTGCCGATCGGGGTGGTGGCCGCGATCGTGCCCTGGAACGCGCAGATGTTCCTGGCGGCGACCAAGCTGGGCCCGGCGCTGGCGGCCGGCTGCACGGTGGTGCTCAAGGCCTCGGAGATCGCGCCCGCGCCGATGCTGGAGTTCGCCCGGCTGGTCGAGCGGGCGGGGTTCCCGCCGGGCGTCGTCTCGGTGATCACCGGCGATGCCGAGGGCTGCGCCATCCCGCTGACCCGCCATCCCCGCATCGACCGCATCGCGTTCACGGGCGGGCCGGAGACGGCGCGCCATGTCGTGCGCAACTCGGCCGAGAGTTTCGCGGTCACCACGCTCGAGCTTGGCGGCAAGTCGCCGATCCTGGTCTTTCCCGATGCCGATCTCGAAAGCGCGGCCAACGGGCTGATCGCCGGCAATTTCGGCGCCTCGGGGCAGAGCTGCGTGGCCGGCAGCCGCGGGCTGGTCCATCGCAGCGTGTTCGACGCGGTGGTCGCGCGGATCGAGGACAGGGCCCGCGGGATCGTCGTCGGCGACCCGGCCGATCCGGCGACGCATATGGGCCCGCTCTGCACCCGCGCGCAGGTCGAGCGGATCGAGGCCACGCTGGCGCAGGCGACGGCGGGCGGATCCGAAATCCGTTTCGGCGGCGCCCCGCTCGACCGGCCGGGCAACTACATGGCGCCCACGCTGGTGACCTGCGCGGGACCCGGGACCGAGACGCTGAAGGTCGAGATGTTCGGCCCGGTGATGTCGCTCCTGCCCTTCGACAGCGAGGACGAGGCCGTGGCGCTGGCCAATGCGACGCCCTACGGCCTCGGCTCCGGCGTCTTCACCCGCGACCTTGCGCGCGCGCACCGGGTCTCGGCGCGGATCCGGGCGGGGATCTGCTGGGTCAACACCTACCGCGCCGTCTCGCCCATCGCGCCGTTCGGCGGGTTCGGGCAGTCGGGCTACGGGCGCGAGGCGGGGCTGGAAGCGGTTCTCGACTACACGCGCACGCAGACGGTCTGGATCAACACCTCGGATGCGCCGATGGCCAATCCCTTCGTGATCCGCTGAGGGGCGGGGGCGCCGCGACGTCCCCACCCGATGGCCTGGCCAATTGCCCTGGCCGATGGGCGTGGCCGATGGACCTGGCCCGTGTCAGAGGCGGGGCTGCTGGGGCCGCATGTCGGTCGCGCTGATGCCCGCGATCTGGACCGGCTTCTTCATCGCGTCGCGGCGGAAGGGCTCGCCCAGCTCCTGGTTCAGGACGACCTCGACCAGCGTGGTGACGTTGTCCTCCATCTGCGCGCGCACGGCCTCGCGCAGCGCCTCGGTGGTCTCCTCCATCGTGCGGGTCTGGACGCCCTTGAGCCCGCAGGCATCGGCCACCTTGGCGTACTCGACGCCGAGGTTCAGCTCGGTGCCGACGAAGTTGTCGTCGAACCAGAGCGTCGAGTTCCGCTTTTCCGCGCCCCACTGGTAGTTCCGGAAGACCACCATGGTGATCGCCGGCCAGTCGCCGCGCCCGCAGGCGGTCAGCTCGTTCATCGAGATGCCGAAGGCGCCGTCGCCGGCGAAGCCGATGCAGGGCACGTCAGGGCAGCCGATCTTGGCGCCCAGGATCGAGGGCAGGCCGTAGCCGCAGGGGCCGAACAGGCCCGGCGCGAGGTACTTACGGCCCTTCTCGAACATCGGGTAGGCGTTGCCGATGGCGCAGTTGTTGCCGATGTCGGTCGAGACGATGGCATCGTCCGGCATGCCGGCCATCACGGCGCGCCAGGCCTGGCGGGGCGACATGCGGTCGGGCTCGGCGGCGCGGGCACGCTCGTTCCAGTTGATGCCCTCGTCGCTGTCGTCCTCGTGGTCCATCGAGGTCAGCTCCTGCGCCCAGCGCGAGCGGGCGGTGGCGACCATGTCGATGCGCGCCTGGCGGGCGGTCTGGTCGATGCTGTCGGGCAGCTCGGCCATGATCTGCTCGGCCACGAGGCGTGCGTCGCCCTGGATGCCGACAGCGACCCGCTTGGTCAGCCCGATGCGGTCGGCATTGATGTCGACCTGGATGATCTTGGCGTCCTTCGGCCAGTACTCGGTCTGGTAGGCGGGCAGCGACGAGAACGGGTTCAGCCGGGTGCCCAGCGCCAGGATCACGTCGGCCCTGGCCATCATCTCCATGCCGGCCTTGGAGCCGTTGTAGCCGAGCGGGCCGCAGGAGAGCGGGTGGCTGCCCGGGAAGGCGTCGTTGTGCTGGTAGTTGCAGCAGACCGGCGCGCCCAGACGCTCGGCCAGCGCGGCCGAGGCGGGGATCGCGCCCGACAGGACGACGCCGGCGCCGTTCAGGATCACCGGGTGCCTGGCCCCAGCCAGCAGCGCGGCCGCCTCCGAGATCGCGCGGGCCGAGCCCGGCGGATGCTCGATGTCGACGATCTGGGGCAGGTCGATGTCGATCACCTGGGTCCACATATCGCGCGGCACGTTGATCTGCGCCGGGGCCGAGCCGCGATGCGCCTTGGTGATCACGCGGTTGAGCACCTCGGCGATGCGCGAGGCGTCGCGGACCTCCTCCTGGTAGCAGACGCAGTCGGCGAACATGCGCATCTGCTGGACCTCCTGGAAGCCGCCCTGGCCGATGGTCTTGTTGGCGGCCTGGGGCGTGACCAGCAGGAGCGGCGTGTGGTTCCAGTAGGCGGTGATGATCGGCGTCACGATGTTGGTGATGCCGGGGCCGTTCTGGGCGATCGCCATCGACATCTTGCCGGTTGCGCGGGTGTAGCCGTCGGCCGACATGCCGGCGTTCACCTCGTGCGCGCAGTCCCAGAACTTGATGCCAGCGGCAGGGAACAGGTCGGAGATCGGCATCATGGCCGAGCCGATGATGCCAAAGGCATGTTCGATGCCGTGCATCTGCAGGACTTTGACGAAGGCCTCTTCCGTGGTCATCTTCATGGCGTTTTCTCCTGGCGTCTTAGGCGGTCCCGAAGGCGGCTCGGAATCCGTTGAATGGGGTCTTGGCTGCTTCTTGTCGTCAGCGTTAGGG
>JBCBPG010000192.1:0-7190 GCA_039820865.1 Pseudomonadota bacterium | reverse complement strand
GGGCGGCCAGCGTCGCGCCGGTGAGGGCGGTGGTCAGGAGCCTGTCGCCCGGCACGCTGACGACGACGGGGGTCGTCGGGGGCAGGGTTATCGGTGCCGAGAACAGCACCGCCTGGCGGAACTCACCCTCGGAAATCGCGTGAACGTCGAGATTGAAGTCCGCCATCGCCTGCTCCTCGCCGCGAGGCCGGGCGGCACAGGCGCCGCTGCCGGCTCGGTCAGATCCGTCCCCCGACGGGTCCTCCACCCAAGGTTGAGCTATGGGGGATCGGTCGTAGGGTCAATCTTAAGCTTCGCCCCTGGGTAGAATTGTCATCGAAACGCTCCCGTAACGATACATGGTCCCGTCCTCTGTTCTTCCGGTGTTCCGCAACACACGTGATCAGGGAAAGCGTACCTCGCAGCTCAACCCCGAGGGCACCTCGCCCTCGGGATTGGCAAACTCCAGGCGCACGCGGAACGTGCCGCTGGCGACATCGACGACGGGCGCCTTGTGCGTGACGGTGGCCTCGAAGCGCCGGGCCACGCCCTCCTCGGTGCGCACCTCGGCGGCCTGGCCGACGCGGACGGCGTCGAACGCCTCGACCGGCAGGTAGAGGGTGGCGATCAGCGGGTCGAGGCGCACCACCTCGATAACGGTGGCGGCCTCGGCGACGTATTCACCGACCTCCAGCGCCACGTCGGTGACGACGCCGTCGACGGGGCTGCGCAGCTGCTTCTCGCGGAGCGCCGCGGCCACCTCGTCGCGCGCCAGCGAGGCGAGCTCGCGATCGAGCCGGGCGCGCGCGAGCTCGGCCTCCAGTGCGGCGACCTCGCGCTGGATCTCCTCGAGGTCGCGCACCGTCATGGTGTTGCGCGCGGTCAGCCGCTCGACGCGGGCCAGCTGGTCGCGCGCGAAGGCGAGCTGCGTCTCGCTGGCCGAGACGGCGATCTCGCTGGCCGCGCGCGCCTCGGCATTGGCCAGCGTCGCCCGCTCGACCTCGGCCGAGAGCTCGGCGATCAACTCGCCCTCGGCCACCGCATCGCCGACCTCGACATGGATCGCCGCCAGAACGCCGCGCACGGCCGTCGACAGCGCCGCCGTCACCGAGGGCTCGACCAGGCAGGAGGCGAACTGCGCCGCCCGGTTCAGCGCATCGCCGGGATCCGCACGCCCCGGACCGCTGGCCACCGGCGACAGCGCCAGGAGAACCGCGGCTCCCCATGCGCCGAAGGCGGCGACAGCGCCGGCTGTCGCGCCGGAGGCGCCGCGCCGCGCGACCCCGCTCATTCGCCCGCCCCCGCGATGCCCAGCAGGCGCGCCAGCCGCGTGTCCTGGCCGACCAGGTGCTGGCGCCGCGCGGCGGTGCCGGCCTCGGCCCGGCGCACGGCGATCGCCATCGCCAGCCCCGGCCAGAGCCGCACCAGCCACCCCGGCACCAGCGCCAGCACGTCGCAGGCATCGCGGGGCACCAGCCGCTCGACCGCCGCGCCCTCGGGCAGGATCGCCGCCAGCCGCCGCGCCTGGCGCCGGCCGAGCGGCAGGCCGAGCGCCACGACCCGCCGGGCCTGCGCTAGACGCTCCGGCGCCTCCTGCGCGGCGCTGGCACGCATCAGGCGCAGCCCCTCGGGCAGCGCGCCCGCCTCGTCCTCCGACGGGACCAGCCGCGCGGCGACGGCGGGGCCCTCGACCAGCACCGCAACCGCGCCCTCGGCCCCGGCCGCCAGCCGCTCGATCCGGTCGCGCAGCGTGTCGCCCTCGATCAGCCGGGCGCGCGGCGGGGGGCGCTGGCCGACCCCGGCCAACCGGGCGAGGCGCAGGCCGTAGAGGCGGCGGAGATCGCGCCGCGCCCCCGTCCAGTCCGGCGCGATGGCGCCGAGACGGGCATAGCGCGCAAAGAGCCCCGGCACCGTCAGACCGGCGACGGGACGGGCCGCGGCCGTGCCCTCGCCGCCCTCCTTCAGCTCGACCATCTGGCGGCGCACGGGGCCCCAGGCGGGATCGCGCCCGGCCGGCGCCGCACGCCCGCCCTCCATGGTGTAGTCGATGCCCCGCTCCAGCAGGTGCAGCACCACCATCGCCTCCTCGACCAGCGCCACGGCCGTGTCGACCTCGGCCCAGGGGCTGTGCTCGGGCCCGTCCAGCGCCGCGCAGACCTGGCCGAGGCGGGCGCGGCCCGCCGGCGTCAGCCGCGCCGCCGCCGTCGCCGCGTCCAGCGCCACGACGGCCGGATCGGTGCCCAGCGTGTCGGCGAAGGCCAGCGCGTTCGCCATTGTCTCGGGCGCGCGCATGGGATCGGCGCTGCCCTCGCCCTCGGTGATCACGACGGGCGCGGTGGCCTCGTCCAGCAGGATCCGGTCCGCCTCGACCACGATCGCCGTGTCGAAGCCGCGCAGCACCAGCGGCGCCCGCGCCACCGGGAACAGCCCGGCCAGCCGCCGCTCCATCGCGGGCGTCGCATGGCGCTGGCGCAGCGCCACCGCGTCGCGCAGCGTGTCGCAGGCGAGCTCGCGCATCGCCAGCACGGTGATGTCGGCGCCATAGGCCTCGGCCCGGCGGGGCGGCGTGTCGGCGCCCGCGATCGCCGCGACCGAGAGGCGGGCGAGCTCGGCCAGCGGCGCCAACCCGGCCGCAATCGCCCGGGCCCGCGCCTCGTCCGGGCAGACCAGGTGCACCCGCGCGCCCGAAAGCGCCCGGATCACCGCCGCCAGCATCGCCGCCCGGTCGCCCGGATCGCCATGCGCCACCGCACGGCCGGCGACCAGCGCGCCAACGGCCGGCGCCAGGTGCCCGTCGCCACCGTGCAGCGGGGCCGGCGGGGCCAGCGGGGCCGGCGGGGCCGGCGGGACCAGTGGCGCCAGCGCCGCGACCAGACGCTCCAGCGTCGCCGCCGCCACGGGCCCGCGCCTCAAGGGCTCGCGCAGCGCCGCGATCACCGCCGCCGCCGGCGCGTCCTGCGCCAGGCGCACCCGCGGCCCGCGACCTGAGGCCGCCCGGCGGGGCGTGTCGCCCAGGCGGCGGCGATAGGGGTGCAGGTCGGGCAGTGCGAGATCAGACATCGAAGCGCTCCAGGAACAGCTGGCGCAGCGCCCGCCACCCCCGCTCGCCGACCGTCGCGGGCGGATGGGCAAAGCGCACCATCACCCGCTCGCGCCAGCGCACGTCCAGCCCCTCGGGCAGCGCGATCTCGACGACGAAGAAGGGCAGCAGGCTGCGCAGCCCCTGCTCAGCATCCGCCGCCGGGTCCAGCGCGAAGGGACCGTCGACCGTCTCGGCAAAGGCCGGGTCGGGCAGGCGACGGGTCGCGGACGGCTCCTCGCGGGTGACCGCGCGGCCCGGCAGCGCGCGCCAGGGATCGGCCTTCTGCAGGATGTCGATGCCCGTCGTGGTGCCCGAGACCAGCGCCCAGTCCTCGGCCGCGACCAGCACGCGGGCCACCGGCGGGCGGGCATCGACCACGTGGCCCAGCCGGTCGCCGCGGCGCAGGTGACGCCCGACCAGCCGGTCGCCCAGCGGCAGGGCCACCACGCCCGCGTGGGAGGCGCGCACG
This sequence comes from Pseudomonadota bacterium, assembly GCA_039820865.1. Lineage (GTDB taxonomy): Bacteria > Pseudomonadota > Alphaproteobacteria > Rhodobacterales > Rhodobacteraceae > Thermohalobaculum. The sequence goes on along the minus strand of JBCBPG010000192.1, from coordinate 3,660 downwards.
ACCAGGTCCTCGACCTCGGCGCGGGTCGCGGCCAGGTCCTCGCGCGCGACGGCGACCTGGCGCTTCAGCTGCTCGACCGCGCCCGCGTCGAGGCCGAGCACGGCGCGCAGCCGCAGCTCCAGCTCCTCGAGCCGCGCCTCGTCCAGCCGCAGCCGCGCGGTCAGCGTCACGTCGCGCATCCAGGCGACCGGGTCGCCGGGCGCGACCGCCGTGCCGTTCTCGACGATCCGCGCGACGACGCCGTCGGCGGCGGCCAGCACCTCGGACCCCTGCGGCGGCTCGACCAGCCCCGTCGCCACGGTCCCCCGCGGCAGCGGCACGGCAAAGACCAGCCCCGCGATCGCTGCCCCCGTCGCCGCCGTCGCCAGCACCGCCCGCCAGCGCCGCGTCGCCAGCGACGGCGCGCTGACCACGAACCAGAGCGCCTTGGCCAGCGGCCAGAGCAGGCTGAGCGTCACCGACCAGGCGGCCAGCGCGATGCCGAGGAAGAAGTACTCGGTCGCCACGAACAGCGCGATGCCGAAGACCACGACCAGCCGGTAGACGAAGGCCGCCGGCGCATAGGCCACGAACCACGGCCGCTCGCCCGGGGCCGAGATCACCGGGCGCAACCCCTTGATCCCGAACACCACCGCCTGGACCCAGCGCGCATAGAGCCGGTTCGACCGCTGCGCCAGGTTCGGCAGCTCGGCGATGTCGGAGAGGATGTAGTAGGCGTCGAAGCGCAGCAGCGGGTTGCCGTTGAAGACCAGCGTCGAGACGCCCGCGATGAAGAGCGTGTTGAAGGCGAGCGCGCGCACCAGCCCGGGCTCGGCCTCGAGCCAGACCAGCATCGCGCCCGCCGCCACCGCCAGCTCGGCCATCATGCCGGCCGCGCCCACCAGCACCCGCGACCATTTCGAGGGGAAGGCGGCGGTGGCCGAGGCCTCGACATACGGCACGGGCAGCAGGACCAGGAACATGATCCCGATCTCGCGCACCTCGCCCCCGCCCAGCTTGACGGCATAGCCGTGGCCAAGCTCGTGCAGCGCCTTCAGCAGCGGGAAGACGATGACCAGCAGCAGCAGGTTGTCGGCCGCCAGCACCCGGTCGGCCACGCTGGCGCCCAGCGCGTCCCAGTTGAGCGCCGCTTCCGCCACCAGCCAGGCCATCAGCGCCAGCCAGACGAGGAACCCGGGCCAGGAGAAGAGCGGGCGCACCAGCGGCAGCGTCGCGGTCAGGAAGCGGTCCGGATCGGCCAGCGGCACGCGCAGGAACAGCGGGTTCATCCAGTGCGCGCGTCGGCGCATCCGCTCCATGCGCGCGCCGCGACTGGCGGCCTCGCCCGCATCCGGCACCGCGCCCGCATCGCCCATGAGGCAGTCGGCCTGCGAGAGCATGCCCACCAGCTCGACCACCGCGTCCTCGGACGGCAGGTCGTCGCCCAGGTCCACCCGCGCCGCCTCGCGCGCCTCGGCCACCGTCGCCCGCCCGTCCAGCCGCGCGACGATCGCATAGGCCGCCCGGTTCAGCCGGTGCGAGCGGTTGGCGGCAGCGTTGTACAGCACGTACCAGACCACGCCGCGGTTCACCTGCCGCGTCACCGTCACCCCGGGCGAGAGCGCGAGCCTCAGCCCCGAGATGCGGTGCCAGTGCCGCCCCGTGCGCCCGCCGCCGAGAGCAGACTTGGGCGCGGTTTTCGGCGCGACCGGGGCCTCCGGCGCCGTCGGTTCACCCGTCTCCATCATGGCCAGAGCGACCAGAGCTTGAGGCGCACCCAGTCGAGCGCGCCGCGCGTCCAGATCCACACGACCCGCGCCTCGCCCGCGTCGATCTTGGCGACGCCTTCCAGGCCCGGGCGCAGCCGCGCATCCTCGCCGATCAGCCGCGCGCGCACCTCGAAGCCATGCGCGCCCTCGACGGTGGCGGCGACCGGGGTGATCGCCTCGACCACGATGTCGAAGGGCTCGGAGGGGAAGGCCGCAAGCAGCAGGCGGCCGGTCTGCCCGGTCTCGAGATCGGCGATCCGCGCCTCCTCGACCTCCAGCACGACGGTCCAGTCCTCGAGCGGCGCGACCTCGAACAGCACCTGGCCGCGGCTGACGGGGCTGCCGACCGCGTCATGCAGGTCGCCCGCCACCACGATGCCGTCGAAGGGCGCGGTGATCCTCGTGCGCGCCAGCATCGCGTCGACCAGTGCGATCTCGGCCTCCATCTGCGCCATCTGCGCGGCCGCGATCCGGGCGCTGGCCACATCGGCCTCGCGCAGCGCCCGCGCCCGCTGCATGTCGAACTGGCGCCGGTCGGCATCGTGGCGCAGGCGCCGGAGCACCAGCTCCTCCTCCTCCAGGCTTGCCAGCACGTCACCCGCCCCGACGATATCGCCCGCCCGCGCCTCGGCCCCCTCGATGAAGCCGTCGAAGGGGGCGATCAGGGCGCGCTGCACGGCGCCCTCAAGCCGGGCATCCGCCGTGACGCGGTAGGTGTCGGTGACCAGCACGGCCGTGGCCAGGATCAGCGCGATCGCACCGACCGCCAGCTTGAGGCCCAGGTGGCGCGGCCCGAAGAGCCGGCCCAGGAACGCGGCCGCCCGGCCGATCGCGATGGCGGGCAGGCTCCGCTCGGACGCGCGCTGTGCCAGCACCGCGGGCCCGGCGGTGGCGGCGATCATGTCGGCCAGCGCCGCCGCCTCGCCGTCGAAGGGATCGTCGCCGGGGGCCCGCTCGATCACCAGCGCACCCGCCACGCGGTCCTCGATGGCGAAGGGCGCGACCATGGCCGGCGCCTCGCCCGCCAGCACGCCCAGAAACCGGGTGATCCGCTCGCCCTCCGAGGGCACGACGGTCATCGCCTCCTGGTCGGCCGCCTCCTCGACCGCGTCGGCGATGGCGCGCACGGCGCCCATGCGACGGTCGAAGGTGGCGGCGTCGCTGAGCGCCACGACCCGGGCACGCGCGCCCGCCATCTCGGCCAGCGCGACGCGCCGTGCGCCCATCACGCGGGCGAGCGCGTTGACCAGCGCCTGCCCCGCCGCACGCCCGCCCGGCGCGGGCCCCAGCGCCGCCAGCACCGTCAGCGCCCCGCGCGCCCGGCGGCCGAGCGCGCCGGCCTCGGCCGCCTCGCCCGCGCCCACATGCAGCGCGATCCAGGGCATGGCCCAGTGCAGCCGGCGCATCACCCGCTCGAGCGCATCGCGCCCGTCGAGCGCGAGCGAGACGACGACGGCGCCCGCCAGCGCCTCGCCCTCGGCCGGCGTCACCGGGTAGCCCGCGAAATGCAGGCTGCCGGCCTGCTGGGCGACCGGGCGGCCGTTCTCGACCATGGTCTCGAGGAGCGGCAGGGCGCCCGCGGCAAAGCCCGCCGCGTCGTGACGCGCGGCCGCCCAGCGCGCGGCCGGGATCAGCCGCCCCTCGCCATCGGCCAGGAACAGCGCCGCCTCGACCGCGCCCGGCAGCTCGCCCGCCAGCGCCGCCAGCCATGCCGGCCCGAAGCGCTCGGTCTCGGCCGCGGGATCCAGGTCCTGCCAGCCGCCCTCGGCGCGCCCGCGCCCCGCTCGGGCGCGTTCGGCCAGGCTGTCGACGCGGGCGTTCATCGGCTCAGAGGTCGATCTTGTGGATCAGCCGCTCGTACTCGGCCACGCGGGCCTGCAGGATGCCGAGCAGCCGCTTGGCCGCATAGGGC
>JBCBPG010000191.1:0-7207 GCA_039820865.1 Pseudomonadota bacterium | reverse complement strand
TGATCACGCAGATGGATGCCGACAGTGCCCGCGCGCGCGAAATCTTGGCCCGGCCATGACCGACCCGATCGACCGTGACGGTCTGCGCGACCGCTACTGGGAGCGGGTGCCGCTGAAGAACCTGACCCCGAAAGAGTGGGAGGCGCTCTGCGACGGTTGCGGCAAGTGCTGCCTCCTCAAGCTCGAGGACGAGGAGACGGGCACGGTGCACTACACCGACGTCGCCTGCCGCCTGTTCGACCCCGAGACCTGCCGCTGCGGGCAGTACGATCTGCGCAAGACGCTGGTGCCGGGCTGCGTGGTGCTGAGCCCCGAGACGATCGACGAGGCCGCGGGCTGGATGCCGGCAAGCTGTGCCTATCGCCTGCGCCACGAAGGCCGGCCGCTGCCCGACTGGCACCCGCTGATCACGGGCGACCCCGACAGCACCCATGGCACGGGCCACGGTCTCATGCAGCGCACGGTCCCGGAATGGGAGGTCGACGAGGCCGATCTCGAGGACCATGTGATCGAGATGGACGGGTTCGAGGCGCGCTGAGACCGCGCCGGCCCCGGGAGGGACTGCCGATGATGTTCGCCTCGGACAATACCGCGCCGGCGCATCCGGCGGTCATGGAGGCGCTGGCCGAGGCCAATGCCGGCACCGCGATGCCCTATGGCGCCGACCCATGGACCGAGGCGGCCGAGGCGCGGATCCGCACGGTCTTCGAGGCGCCCTCGGCGCGCGTGCTGCTGGTCGCTACCGGCACGGCGGCGAATGCGCTGGCGCTGGCCGGGCTGTGTCCGCCCTGGGGCCGGGTGTTCTGCCACCGCCTCGCCCATGTCGAGGTCGACGAGTGCAACGCGCCGGAGTTCTTCACCGGCGGCGCCAAACTGACCCATGTCGACGGCCCCCATGCGACGGTTTCCGCCGAGGCGCTGGAGAAGGCGCTGGCCGGGTACGCCCAAGGAGTGGTTCACGAGGCGCAGCCGGCGATGCTCTCGATCACGCAGGCGACCGAGAGGGGCGCCGTCTACACCGCTGACGAGGTTGCCCGGCTGGCAGGGATCGCGCGCGCCCGCGGGCTGGCGGTGCACATGGACGGCACGCGGCTGGCCAATGCGCTGGCGTCCACGGGCGCGAGCCCGGCCGCGATGACCCATGGCGCGGGCGTCGACATCCTGTGCCTCGGCGCGACCAAGTGCGGCGTGCTGGCGGCCGAGGCGATCGTCCTGTTCGAGCCCGACCGCCACCCCGGCCTCGCCTGGCAGCTGGAACTCAGGCGCAAGCGCGCGGGACACCTGTTCTCCAAGCTCCGTTACGTCGCCGCGCAGATGACCGCCTGGCTCGGGGAAGGCGAGGGCGCGGCGTCCCAGCGCTGGCTGGCGCTGGCGGGCCATGCCAACGCGATGGCCGGGCGCCTGCGCGACGGGCTGGAGGCACGCGGTTTCCGCCCGGCAACACCGCCGAGCGCGAACCTCATGTACCTGCGTCTCGATGCCGGGGCGCATGCCGCGCTGCAGGCGGCGGGGGCGGTCTACTACGCCGGCCCGCCAGACGCCGCGGGTGCGGTCGAGGCCCGCCTCGTCACCTCCTGGTGCACCACCGCCGGCGAGGTCGACGCGCTGCTTGCGGCCCTGCCCGAGGCCGCCGCCCCCGCCGCCCCCGCCGCCTGAGCGCTGTCGCATGACGGCCGGCGCGGTTCGCGCCCCGTTGGGCTGCGTGGTCCCGGTGCCGGCCGGCGCGGACCTCACGGCGTGCGGAGCGAGGCGAGCAGGATGCGCCCGACCACCCAGAGCAGGAAGGCGATCACGCCGACCGTTGCGACCGAGCCGGCACGATCGGGGCCCATGGCGCTCACCGGCGCGCGGGGCGGGACGAAGACGGCGAGATGCACCCGGCCGAGCGTGGCCGCCGCCCGCGCCTGCTGGCGCAGTCCCAGCGTCGCGACATAGGCGTCGAGCGCGATCTGGTACTCGTTCTGCAACCGCTCGAAATCCGTGAGCTGGCCCGGCAGCGCGCCCGTGACCGATCCAAGGGTGCCCGCGATGCCCGCCCCCTTTCCCGCCCCCTGGCCATGCCCGAGGCCCGGAGTGCCGCTGCCGAGGCCACTGTCCCACGCACGGCCCTGACGGGGGTCACCGGCCTCAGCGTCACTCTCCCCGCGACCGTCCTGGCCGCCCGCGAGGGCGCGTGTCGAGGCGATCTGCGCGCGCAGCGAGGTCATCTGCTCGTCCAGACGCGGGATCTGGGGCGAGTTCGGAACCGTCTCGGCCAGCGTGCGGCGACGAACGGTCAGCGAGGTCAGCTCCGCCGTGAGCTGCGCAATGGTCGATGTCGCCAGCGCCGCCTCGTCGGTCGGCGAGACGGTGCGCGTGCGCCGCCGGAACGCCTCGATCGCGTCGAGGCTGTCGCGCAGCCGCGTCTCGGCCGTGGCGTATTCCGCGTCGACATAGGCCAGCATCTCGTTCTGCTGGCGCTCGGACAGCCGATCGACCAGCGCGCGCAGGATACCGACCAGCGCCTCGGCGACCGCGAGACTGTCCTCGGCGCGGTAGAGCGCGACCTCCAGCGTGGTGATCCCGGTCAGCACGTCGAAGCGGAGGTCGATCGCGGCGTTCCAGTAATCGACCAGCGCCTCGGTCGGCATCGCAGGGTCGAAGCGGCGCACCGGGTCCTCGCCGTCGCGTGCCAGCATCTGCCTGAGCGGCAGCTGTGCCTCGACCTCCTCGACCGCGGCGGCCGAGCGGAGATAGTCCTCGAGGATGAAGCCGTCGCTGCCCGCGGCGGACAGGCCGAGCGAGGCGGCGGGCCCGCTCGCGCTCTCCCCCATCTCGAGCCCCGGCCCGCCGCGGATGGCATAGCGAAGCTCGCTCACATAGCGGTCGGTCGCGATGCCGTACCAGTAACCCGCTGCCAGCGCGGCCGGAAGCAGGACGCAGAGCAGGAACCCCGCGACCGCGCCCAGGTGCGAGCGGCGCGGGACGGCGGTCAGGGCGGGCAGCACGACCGTCGCAGGGTCGCTTCCGGCAACGGGGTCGGTCGACGGCCCCCCAGCGCGCCCGCCTGCGCGTCCGCCAGCGCGTCCGCCAGCCCGCCCGTCCGCACGCTCGCCTGCGGCGCCGCGCCGCGCTGCCGGGCCGTCGGCCGCCACCTCGTGCGGCTCGTCCGTGCTGCGACGGTCGATGGCGGGCCGGGAGACGGTGCCCCGCTCCGCGCTGCGGAACGCGTCCTCTCCGCCGGCACCGGGACGCGCGCCGCGCCGTCCGCCGCCGCCCAGACCGATCGTTTCGGTATCGCCCTCTCTCACCGCGTCGTCCGGTGGCATGGCGGTTCTCCGCTGGCCCGCGGGCCGCTCCCCGCGCCGGGCATGGCTAACGCGGTGCTCGTCAAGAAAGGATCAACGCGCGGCTTCTATGGTGAACGCATGAGCCAGAGCGTCGCCCCCCTCCCCGCCGGCATCCCGGCCCCGCGCCTCCCCGGTCCCGCCGCGCCATCAGTCGCCCGGGGCCGGCGGTCCTCCGACACGGCGGCCGTGCCCGTTCCGCCACCCCCGGCATGCCGTCCGCAGTCGGCCGGCAGCGCCCGGCAATCGGGATCGGCCGGTCGGCGGGCGCTGGTCGTCGGGACCTGGCCACCGGCTCTCTCGCCGGTCGCGACATGGAGCGTGGCGACCGCGACGGCGCTGGCCGCGTCGGGGTACGAGGTCGAGACGCTGGCGCTCGAGGCGCGGGGAGAGGCGCATCTCTCGGCCGTCTTCGACCGGGCGCACGGCCTGCGCGCCCTCGCCCGTCATCTCGAGACGACGCCGCCCTATGACCTGGTCGCGATCGCGCCGGCGGCCGTCTGTCTCAGGCGGGGCGGCAGCTGGGTGCGGCGCGGGGTGCAGGCGCTCCAGCTGATCACGCTCTGGCGCCTGCGGCGGCGGGCGGGGCGCGTTCTCCGCGGACCGGGCGGGGTGCGCACCGCGTCTGGCCGGCGGAGCCTTTCGGCGCGGGTCGCGGACTGGCTGCTGCGACCGCGTAGGACCGTGGCGCTGCCTGCCGGCCCGCTCGATGCCGGGCAGGCGCCCGATGCCCTCGCCGGCGTGCGACGGACGGCGACGCTCGCGGCGCTGGTGCCGGGCGCGTCCGACCTCGCATCGGCGGCCGCCACCGCATCGCGGCTGGCCGAAAGGGCGGGACCCCTGCGCACCCGGCGCTGGGCCGAGGCGATCGCGGCGATCGAGGCGAGGGAGGGGGGCGCGCGGCCCGGCCGTGTCGTCGCCGCGGCGCTCGCGCCAGATCCGGCCCATGCAACCGGGGCCGGACCGTCGGTCGCCCGCTGCTGGATGACCCATCTGCGGGCACGGCGCGGGGCCCTGCCCGCGCTCGATCGGGCCGACCCTGCGTCACCCTACCGGATCGCCTCCTGGGCCGAGACCACGCTGGCGGCCGATCCGGCCCTGGCCCCGGTCGCGGCGGCGCTTGCGGCAGAGGGAGGCGGCGCCGACCCGGTCGCACCATCGGCACCTGCGCCCTGTCCGTTCGATCCGGTGGCCGGGGCGCAGGAATTCTGGCGTCTGCTGCGCCGAGCCGGTGGTCTCGCCGAGCCGATGCGCCTGCGTTTGCCCGCGGACGACGCCGGTGGCGCCGCAGCGGACGCCTTCGATACGGCGCTGATCGCTGGCCTCGACGCGCTGGCCACCGGTACAGCCCCGCCGGCTGCTGGCGAGGACACCGCCGCCTTCCCGGGCGCTGCGCTCGGTGCCGGCGTGAGGCGTAGGGGCGGGGCGATGCCGGGGGTGAGCGGGGAACGGCAGTGGGCCGGTCTGCTCCCGGCGCTGCTCATGGGCCGCCTGCCTGTGAGCGAGGCGGGGGCGGCCGCGTCCCGGTCGCTGGCTGCGCAACTGGCGGAGGGCGTACCCGCGCTCGGTCTGCTCTCGCCCCCGACCGCACCCAGGTGTCGACGAGACGCCGAACCGGTTCTGAAGATCCAGGAGCACGGCGGCGATACGGCGGAGCCGAGAGGGGGGCGGCAGGACACCGCACATCCTGGTGGCGGCCACGTTGCCCGTTTCGTGCAGGCCTGCGAGGCGCTCGGACTGCCGGGCCCCCGACCGTCGGGCGTCGATCCCGCGCGGCCCTGGCGCAGCGAGACAGGCGCTGCGCACTGGCGCCGCCCCTGCCGGCTGGTGACCGGGCCGCTCGGTGCCATGCCTCTCGGTCTGCTTGCCGGCGAGGCACCGACAACGGAGACGGCTGTCGCTCGCGCTGCGCATGTCGCGGTGACCGGATGGCCGTTCGATGTTCTGGCCGACGAGCAGCGGCTCGCGCTCGGCATGCTCGACCTGGTGCTCTGTCCGAGCGAGGCCGCCGCCCGCGCGCTTCGCGCGTCGGCCCCTGCCGGTGGCGCCGTGATCGAGGTGACGGGCCTTTCGCTCGAGCCTGCGCCCGTTGACGCCATGTCGGCAGGGCTTCGCGCCGAGGCGCGCGCGGCGATGGGTATCGCCGAGGAGTGCCTTGCGCTGCTGGTCGCCGTCGATCCCGGGATCGACGCGACGACGGCCAATGTCGGGGCCGGCATCGCCGCCTTCCTCGATGCGTTCGAACCGACGGATCGTGGGGTGGCCCTCGTTCTGCCGGCGCATGAAGCAGGGCGTCTGGCACCCCACGATGCGGCGCGCCTCGCCGCCGATCCCCGCATTCGCACCTGGTCGCCCGAAAGTCGCGGAGCACCGCGATGCCTGCCTGCCAGCGCGCGCGCAGGCCCGGGCCTGCGGTCCGGCCTGACGGTTCCACAGCCCGTGTCACCGGCCCGCGGCACCCTGCCATGGGGTCTCTTCGATGCGGCGCTGGTGCCGCAACGTGCCTCGCTGGCGGGGGAGGCGGTCGCCAGCGCCATGCTCTCCGGTCTGCCCGTGGCCGCATCCGCCTGGGGCGCGCATCAAGCGCTGGTCGAGGATGCGACCGCCTGGCCGGTCGATACGCGTGACGCACAGGTGCCGGTTGAGGCCTGGGCGGCGTGGATGGATCACGGAACGGCGTCACGGAGGGTGCCTGGCCCCGTGCCCCCCGGCGCCCTCTGGTGTGCGCCTGAGCACGAGGCGATGGTCGAGGTGCTGCGTTCGCTCCGCGAGGCCCCGGACGAGCGGGCGATCCGGTCCCGGGCCGCCGCGGCCCGCGCCAGGGACCATGCGGATCCGTCGGCCTTCGCCCGGCGGGTGGCAGCGATCCTCCGACGCAACGGCCTGGCCGAGTTCGCGTGTCCGGAGGCCCGGGCGTGAGGACGGGCACCCGGACGCGGAGACGGAGGGGGCCTCATGTCTAGGTCAATCCCGGCAGAGGCGGGAGGGCGTGCAGAGTGCGATGCCTGCGGCCACCCGTTGTGCGGACCCGCGGCGCCAGAGGTGATCGAGGGCCCGGCTCGACAGGGGCCGCCGCTTGGCCCCCCGCGCTGGCGAGGACGCCGACCCCCGCAACTCCTCGCGCAAACGCCCAGTCGTCACCCGCCGAAGGCAGGGTATCTCCCGGATGGCTGCCCCGAGGTCGGCGCTGAAGCCCCGATGCAGGCGCGGCTGCTTCATGCGCCACTCGCGGCAAGAGGCGGTGACAGGAGCCTCGAGGACGGCTTCAGGGACCGTGGAGAGGACGCGGGCATTGCGTCCGGCCAGTCGGACGCCGGCGCTGGGCCCGATGCCGGTATCGGTATCGGTAACGGTGTCTGTGTCGGTGTCCGGGCAGGTGCGGGCGAGCGGCTGGCGCTGCGCTGCGAGGCCAAGGCGACTGCCGCCACGGCGCATGGCCCGGCGCCGGGTGCGTCGCGGTCGACGGCAGGTGATGGTTCCCTCGGCGTTCTGGGTGGTCCGAGACGCCCGCCGAGCGAAGGTTCGGGGGCGCTGGCCCGGTATCGGCCGCACCCTGCGGTGTTGGAACCGCGTGTCGCTGCGCCAGCCTGGGATCGGGGCGGCGAGCGAGCGGACCATGGGCGCCACGCTTCTCATCCGGCGGCTCATGACCCGGGCTGTGGGGGTGGGCGCTACCTCGGCCTGCAGCCGGCGACGCTTTTCGACGACGACCTGCGGCGGATGCTGGCTGCTGCGGGCTGGAGGCAGGCGCTGGGCAGCGTCGTGCAAGATGCGCGTGCAGGCTCCGAAGTGGGGCCGAGGCATGGCCGGCGCGTCGCCTCTTCGCGCGAGGAAGGGGCGGCTGGGCTGGCTGCTCGCGCCTGCGAGATCCGTTCTCGCCT
>JBCBPG010000190.1:0-7256 GCA_039820865.1 Pseudomonadota bacterium | reverse complement strand
GTTCTTGTACGGCTTCGACATGTTCTGGTTCGCCTCCCTGATGGTGCTGCTGGTGCCGGGCGCGCTGGCCTTCGTCTTCGGCTGGTTCGCCTTCCGCTCGCGCGTGACCGGCGTCTATCTCTCGATCATCACCCAGGCGATGACCTATGCGCTGATGCTCGCCTTCTTCCGCAACGACATGGGCTTCGGCGGGAACAATGGCCTGACCGACTTCAAGGACCTGCTCGGCTTCGATCTGCAGTCCGATAGCACGCGCGCCGGGCTCTTCGCGGCCTCGGCGATCGCGCTCGGCCTCGGCTACGTGATCTGCCGGCTGATCGTCACCTCGCGCGCGGGCAAGGTGCTGATCGCCGTGCGCGATGCCGAGGCGCGGACGCGTTTCCTCGGCTACCGGGTCGAGGGCTACAAGCTCGCCGTCTTCACCGTCTCGGCCATGATGGCGGGCGTGGCGGGCGCGCTGTATGTCCCCCAGGTCGGCATCATCAACCCAGGCGAGTTCAGCCCCGCCAACTCGATCGAGATCGTGGTCTGGGTCGCGGTCGGCGGGCGCGGCACGCTGGTCGGCGCGGCGCTGGGCGGGGTCGGCGTCAACGCCTTCGAGACCTTCTTCACCACCTTCGCGCCGGAGGGCTGGCTCTTCGCACTCGGTGCCCTCTTCATCGCCGTCGTCCTGTTCCTGCCGCGCGGGATCGTGGGTGAGTACGACCGGCTGGTGAGCCGGCGGCGCGAGGACAAGCTGGCCCGCGTCCGCGCCGCGATCGCCCGCCAGCAGCCACCGGCCCAACCGACGGCGGGAGAGTGAGATGGTCGTCGCTGCGGCAGGCTCGATCCTCTATCTCGACGGCGTCAGCGTGTCGTTCGACGGCTTCCGCGCGATCAACGCGCTCTCGCTGGTGCTGGCGCCGGGCGAGATGCGCGCGATCATCGGGCCCAACGGCGCCGGCAAGACCACGATGATGGACATCATCACCGGCAAGACGCGCCCCGATTCCGGCGACGTGCTCTTCGCGGGCGAGGTCGACCTCACGAAACGCGACGAGGCCGACATCGCCCGCCTCGGAATCGGGCGCAAGTTCCAGAAGCCGACCGTGTTCGAGACCCACACGGTCGAGGACAACCTGCTGCTCTCGCTGACCGGCAAGCGCGGGGTCTGGGAGACCTTCCGCGCGCGCCTGACCGGCGAGGAGGCCGGGCGCATCGACGCGATCCTCGAGCGCATTCGCCTGACGGCCCGGCGCCACGACCTCGGCGGCGACCTCTCCCACGGCCAGAAGCAGTGGCTCGAGATCGGGATGCTCCTCGCCCAGGACCCGCGCGTCCTGCTGGTCGACGAGCCCGCCGCCGGCATGACTGATGCCGAGACCGCCGAGACCGCCGAGATCCTCAAGGAGATCGCCGGCGACCACTCCGTCATCGTCGTCGAGCACGACATGGACTTCGTCCGCGCGCTCGGCGTGAAGGTCACCGTCCTGCACGAAGGCAGCGTCCTGGCCGACGGATCCATCGACCACGTCTCCAGCGATCCCAGGGTGATCGAGGTGTATCTTGGTCGCTGATCGGGCGTCGATGCCTCCCCCCCGGCCCCCCTCCGTCCCGGAGGGGGGAGCGCCCATGGCGGCCCTCGGCGCCCCGGACCGGACAGCGCGCGGCCTGTCGGGCCGGCGCCCCGGCCGCGCCGTTCGCGCCCCCCTCTCCCCCCGGGAGAGGGGTCGGGGGAGAGGGAGGGCCCCATGCTGAGCGCCGAGACCATCGATCTGCATTACGGCCAGGCGCAGGCGCTGCGGGGCGTCTCGATCGAGGCCGGCGCCGGCGCGGTCACCGCGGTGCTGGGGCGCAACGGCGTGGGCAAGACCTCGCTCATCCGGGCGATCACCGGGCAGCACGCGGTCTCGACCGGGCGGATCGCCCTGGACGGGGCCGACATCACCCGCCTCTCCTCGGCCGACCGGGCGCGGCGCGGCATCGCCCTCGTCCCGCAGGGCCGCGAGATCTTCCCCCTTCTCACCGTGCGCGAGAACCTCGAGACCGGCTTCGCCTGCCTGCCGCGGGCCGAGCGCCGCGTGCCGGACGAGGTCTTCGACCTCTTCCCCGTGCTCGGCCAGATGCTGCGCCGGCGCGGTGGCGACCTCTCGGGCGGGCAGCAGCAGCAACTCGCCATCGGGCGTGCGCTGGTGACGAAACCGCGTCTCCTGATGCTCGACGAGCCGACCGAGGGCATCCAGCCCTCGATCATCAAGGATATCGGCCGCGCCATCGACTACTTGCGCGGTACCGGCCAGATGGCCATCGTGCTGGTGGAACAGTATTTCGACTTCGCCAAGGACCTCGCCGACCAGGTGACGGTCATGGATCGCGGCGAGGTCGTCCTGTCGGTGGCGCGCGAGGGGATGGACGAGGACGATGTTCGACGCCGCCTCTCCGTCTAGGTCGGATCCCGACGGGAAGCCCGATGCCCCGGCCGCGCTCGCGGCCCTCCCCCGCGCCCGCGGCACGATCGACATCGCGGTCAAGGACGATGCGGGGCGCACCCGGCTCGCGCGGCTGCGACACCAGGGCTCGGCCAAGTGCCTGCTGCCGCGCACCCTGCCCGCCGACCCGGTCGAGGCGGTCATCGTCAACACCGCCGGCGGCGTCACCGGCGGCGACCGCTTCGCCTGGGCGGCCGAGGCGGGACCCGACACCCGCCTCACGCTGACCACCCAGGCGGCCGAGCGCGTCTACAAGGCCCGCGGCGAGACCACCGCCGAGGTCACCACCCGCCTGACGATCGGCCCCCGCGCGACCCTCGCCTGGGCGCCCCATCCCACCATCCTGTTCGACGGCGGGCGGCTGGAGCGCCGGATCGAGGCCGACATGGCCCCCGATGCCCGGCTCCTCGTCCTCGAGGGCCTGATCCTCGGGCGCGAGGCCATGGGCGAGACCGTCCGCCAGGGCCACCTCGCCGACCGCTGGGCGATCCGGCGCGACGGGCGCCTCGTCTTCGCCGATGCGCTCCGCCTGTCGGGGCCGATTGCCGAGATCGCCGCCCGGCCGGCCGTGATGAACGGCGCCCGTGCGGCGCTGTCGCTGGTCTATGTCGCCCCCGATGCCGGGGACCGGCTCGACCGCCTCCGCGCCGTCCTGCCGCCGTCCACCGCGCGCGAGACCGCGGGCGCCAGCGCCTGGGACGGCATGCTCGCCGCCCGCGCCGTCGTGCCCGACGGCCAGGCGCTGGTCGCGCTCATGCACCGTATCGTCACCGCCCTCGGGCCCCTCGCGCCGCCCCGCGGCTGGGCCTTCTGACCGTTCCGGGAGACCGTCGATGAACCTCACCCCCCGCGAGAAGGACAAGCTTCTGGTCTCGCTCGCCGCCATGGTTGCCCGGGGCCGGCTCGCGCGCGGCGTCAAGCTCAACCACCCCGAGGCGATCGCGCTCATCACCGACTACGTGGTCGAGGGCGCGCGCGATGGCCGCTCGGTCGCCGACCTGATGGAGGCCGGCGCCACCGTCATCACCCGTGCGCAATGCATGGCCGGCGTGCCCGAGATGATCCACGAGGTCCAGGTCGAGGCGACCTTCCCGGACGGCACCAAGCTCGTCACCGTGCACGAGCCGATCCGGTGAGCGACGCGGGCGGTGACAGCCTGGCGCGCCTCGCCCGGGCCTATACCCTGGCGGCGCGCGCCCATGCAGGGCAGCGGCGCAAGGGGCCGGGCGATGTGCCCTATCTCAACCACCCCTGCGACGTGGCCGCGCTTGTCGCCACGCTGGCCGAGGATCCCGGCCCCGACGCGGTGATCGCCGCCGTCCTGCACGACGTGGTCGAGGACAGCCCGACCACGCTGGCCGAGATCGACGCGGCCTTCGGTCCCGGGGTCGCGGCGCTGGTTGACTGGGTGACGGATGCGCCCGACCTCGCCCGCCTGCCGATGGCCGAGCGCAAGGCGGCGCAGGCGCGCCACATGGCCGGGGCGCCGCCAGGGGCCAAGGCGGTGAAGATCGCCGACCAGACCTCGAACCTGCGCGATCTTGCCCGCTCCGGCGCGGCCTGGCCCGCCGCGCGCTGCCGCGCCTATGTCGAGGGCGCGCGCCGCGTCGTCGATGCCTGCCGGGGCCCGCATCCGCGCCTCGAGGCCGCCTTCGACGAGGCCGCCCGCCTGGCCGATGCCTGGGCCGCGGGCCGCGCCACAGCCCCGAGAGAGGAGACCGACGCATGATCCCGGGAGAGATGTTCGTCGCCGAGGGCGAGATCGAGCTGAACGCGGACCGCGAGGCGGTGACGCTGGAGGTCGCCAACACCGGCGACCGGCCGGTGCAGGTGGGCAGCCACTACCACTTTGCCGAGACCAACGAGGCGCTCGCCTTCGACCGCGCGGCCGCGCGCGGCATGCGCCTCGACATCGCCGCCGGCACCGCCGTCCGGTTCGAGCCGGGCCAGAAGCGCTCGGTCCAGCTCGTGCCGTATGCCGGGGACCGCCGCGTCTTCGGCTTCAACCAGAAGGTCCAGGGCCCCCTCTAGAGGGCCCGGGCCTCCAACCTCGGGGAGACTACACGATGTGCCATGCCTGTGTGACCGGGGCCGTCCAGGCCCGCATGCTCTCGCGCCGCGACCTCTTCCGCGCGACCCCCGCGCTCGCCGTCACGGCGGCCGCCACCGCCGCCGTGACGGCTGCCGCGCCCCGGGCGCTGGCCGCGGGGCATGAGCGGGTGGTCGACATGACCCACACCGTGAGCCCGGCCTTCCCGACCTATTTCGGCGCGCCCGGGATCGCGGCCGAGCAGAAGTTCAACTTCGCCGAGCACGGCTTCAACCTGATCGAACTCACGGTGAACGAGCACACGGGCACGCATATCGACGCGCCGCTGCACTTCTCGGCCGATGGCGCCTCGGTCGATTCGATCCCCGTGGGCCAGCTCGTCTGCCCGCTCTGCGTCATCCATATCCACGAGAAGGCGGCCGAGGACCGCGAGGCGCAGGTGACGCCGGACGACCTCGAGGCCTGGATTTCGCGCAACGGCCCGATCCCGGACAATGCCGTGGTCGCGATGCATTCGGGCTGGGAGGCGCATATCGGCACCGACAAGTACCGCGGGGTCGAGGACGGCGTGCAGCACTTCCCGGGCTTCCACCTCGAGGCGGCGCAGATGCTGATCGAGACCACCGGCGCGGTCTGCCTGGCGGCCGACACCCTGTCGCTCGACGTCGGCTCGTCCTCGACCTTCGACACCCACTACGCCTGGCTGCCGACGGGCCGCTTCGGCATCGAGAACATGGCCAACCTCGCCGAGGTGCCCGAGGCGGGCGCCACCCTGATCGTCGGCGCGCCCAAGCACGAGGGCGGCACCGGCGGCCCCGCCCGCCTCATCGCGCTGGTCTGATGGCGCGGTTGTGCATGGCATGGGTGGCGGTGGTGCTGGTCGGGGGTACCTCTCCGGCTCCGGCCGCTCAACCTTGGCCCTGCGCCGCCGCGCCGACGCTGGCCGAGCGGGCCCTCTGTGCTCATCGGGAACAGGAGGAGCGGAGCAGGGCCGGACTGGAGAGCCGCGTTCCACCCTATGACTGCACGAACCAGCAGACCCAGCTCGACTTGAACCTCTGCGCGCGAGACGACTTTGTCAGGGCGGACCGCGCGCTTAACCAAGCCTATCGAGCGGCCCTGGAGTTCGTCACCCGCTTGGCCGACGAGAAATGGGCTGCCACGCTCCGCGAGGCTCAGCGGGCCTGGATCCGCTACCGCGACCTGGCCTGCCGGACCCATGCGCTCAAGTACGATGGCGGCTCCATTGAGCCGCTCGTCGAGTTGTCCTGCCTTGAGCAGCTCAGCCGTCGGCGAACGGAAGATCTTGAGCAGCTGGTTCGCGAGGGCGGGTGATGAAATCCACGACCAACGGTCGCACCGTGCGTCTCGAGGACAAGCCGCGCTGGTACCAGGTCTTCGTGCGCCTGTTCTTCACCGCGATCATGGTCGTCCCGATCGCGGGCATCGCGCTCATGATCGTCATGGTGCTGTTCGAGATGCTTTCGGCCGGCCCGCCGTTGCCGCCGGGCTGACACCCCTCCCGCCATCCCCGCTCACGAGCCCCACCTCACGCGTCCCGCCCCAGGATCCCGCCCAGAAGGACCGCCCCCATGCCGACAAGGATCTCGCGCCACGCCCATGCCGCCATGTTCGGCCCCACCACGGGCGACCGGCTCCGCCTCGCCGATACCGACCTGATCGTCGAGGTCGAGCGTGACCTCACGGGGCCCTATGGCGAGGAGGTCAAGTTCGGCGGCGGCAAGGTCCTGCGCGACGGCATGGGCCAGGGCCAGATGACCCGGGCCGAGGGCGCGGTCGACACGGTCATCACCAACGCGCTGATCATCGACGCGGGCGGGATCTACAAGGCGGATGTCGGCCTCAGGGACGGGCGCATCCACGCCATCGGCAAGGCCGGCAACCCCGACACCCAGCCCGGCGTGACCATCCCCGTCGGCCCCGGCACCGAGGCGATCGCGGGCGAGGGCAGGATCCTGACGGCCGGCGGGTTCGACGCGCATATCCACTTCATCTGCCCCCAGCAGATCGAGGACGCGCTGCATTCGGGCCTCACCTGTATGCTGGGCGGCGGTACGGGCCCTGCGCATGGCACGCTGGCGACCACCTGCACCCCGGGGCTCTGGCATATCGGGCGGATGCTCCAGGCGCTCGACGCCTTCCCGATCAGCTTCGGCCTCTCGGGCAAGGGCAATGCCTCGGCCCGCGCGCCGCTGGAGGAGATGGTCAAGGCCGGCGCCTGCGCGCTCAAGCTGCACGAGGACTGGGGCACGACCCCCGGCGCCATCGACACCTGTCTCACGGTCGCCGACGACTGGGACGTGCAGGTGATGATCCACACCGACACGCTGAACGAGAGCGGGTTCGTCGAGAACACCGTCGCCGCCATCGGCGACCGCACGATCCACGCCTTCCACACCGAGGGCGCGGGCGGCGGCCATGCCCCCGACATCATCAAGGTCTGCGGGCTGCCGAACGTGATCCCGTCGTCGACCAACCCGACGCGGCCCTTCACGGTGAACACGGTGGACGAGCATCTCGACATGCTGATGGTCTGCCACCACCTCGACAAGTCGATCCCCGAGGACGTCGCCTTTGCCGAGAGCCGGATCCGGCGCGAGACCATCGCGGCCGAGGACATCCTGCACGACATGGGCGCCTTCTCGATCATCGCCTCGGACAGCCAGGCGATGGGGCGCGTGGGCGAGGTGATCATCCGCACCTGGCAGACGGCGCAC
>JBCBPG010000189.1:0-7296 GCA_039820865.1 Pseudomonadota bacterium | reverse complement strand
ACTGCCGGTTTGCGTTTCCGCCCGCCGGTGTATTCTTGATGATAAAATCTTTCATCACAACAAAATCTCTAAATCCCAATATTCATGGGCGTGAAATACCGCTCCTTCCCATTCATGGTGCGTGTCATGAACCTGCGGTTAGGTAATCTTCCCTGTTGCGCCCGCAGCTTTGGAGGCGCGGGCCGTGATTATACTCAATCTGGCGGGCGGCGGCGCAGGTCGGTGCGGGGGTTTTCGTCGGATCAGGGCGGGGCGATCACGCCGCTGATGCTCTCGATCTTCCTCGGCCTGGTCCTCGTCACCGGGCTGGGCGTCGAGTTCGCGCGCCACGAGGCGCTGCGGGCCGATGTGCAGGACGCGCTGGACCGGGGCGTGCTGGCCGCCGTGCAGGGCGGCGGCGCGCGCAGTCCCGCGGCCGTGGTGGGCGACTTCCTCGACACCCGCGCGCTGGCCGAGGGGCGGGTGCGCCTGGAGGTCGAGGCCGACTGGCCCGACCCGCATCTCTACCGGGTGAGCGCGAGCGCGCGGCTCGCCCAGCCGAGCATCGTGCTGGGCATGCTGGGCGTGCCCGCGCTGCCGGTCGCCGCCAGCGCCAGCGCCAGCGAGCCGCGCGAGGCGCTGGAGATCGCGCTGATCCTCGACATCTCGTCCAGCATGCGCCGGGCGGGCAAGCTGGCGGCGATGCAGGCGGCGGCGAGCGCGTTCGTGCGCGAGATGCTGCGCCCGGGCGCGGGCGACCGGGTGAGCATCAGCCTGGTGCCCTATGCCGGCGCGGTGAACCCGGGGCCGCGGCTGTTCTATGCCATCGGCGGGCGGCGCATGCACAGCCGGTCGAGCTGCCCGGTGCTGCGGGATGCGGACTTTGGCGAGACCGGCCTGCCCGCGGCGCCGCGCTATGACCAGGTGCCGGCCCATGCCGACTGGCCGCGCGATCGCGAGACGATGGGGGTGGGCTGGTGCCCGGGCGACCCGCAGGTGGCGCTGCTGGATCCGCGGACGGGGCAGGCGCACGGGCTGATGGCGGGCCTTGGCCGCGGCTGGCGCGAGGTGGTGGTCAACGGCACCTCGATCACCGCCCATGCGAGCGATCCGGCCACGCTGCTGCGCCGGATCGAGGGCATCCGGCTGCATCACGGGTCGAGCCCGCAGGAGGGCCTGCGCTGGGCGCTGGCGCTGTTCGACCCCGAGAGCCGGGACACGCTGGAGCGCCATGGCCAGGTCGTCGGCCGCCACGAGCGTCCCCAGCGCTGGAACGGGCAGGGCGTGCGCAAGATCGCGATCCTGCTGAGCGATGGCCCGATCTCGGAGGTCGAGCAGCCGGACCCCGTCGGCGAGGAGGGCCGCGACATCTTCGACACGGGCCCGGACCTGCTGTCCCGGCTCGCGCGGCGCGAGGCGCGGGCGCAGTTCCGCCGGGTCTGCCGGCTGGCGGCCGAGAAGGGGGTCGAGGTCCATGCCATCGCCCTCTCGGCGCCCGGGCCCCTGCCCGACCGGGTGCGCCGCGACCTGGCCGGCTGTGCCGATGACTGGGCGGTGTACGAGCGCGAGCAGCGGGCGAGCCGCTTTCAGGAGACCGGGCCCACGGGCCTTGCGGCGGCGTTCGCGCGCATCCGGGCGCGGCTGACGGGGTTGAGGCTGGACCGTTGAGGGAGGGGGCGATGGGGTTTCTCGAGGACGATCGCGGCGGGGCGTCGCTGGAATTCGTGGTGGTGGCGCTGGCGCTTTTCCTGCTGATCGCGGGCATCGTGGATACGGGGCTCCTGATGGCCCGCGCCGCGCTGGTCGAACGCGCGCTGCAGGTCGCGGTGCGCGAGGCCCGGGTCGCGGGCGCGCTGGAGGCCGACTTCGCCGGGCGGGTCTGCCACATCGCCCGCGTCGTCGGCGGCTGCGAGCGGGACCTGCGCATCGAGCTGGTGCGCCTGGACCAGGCCGGCGCGCCCTGCGATCCGGGACGGCGGCTGGCGGCGGGGCTGGACGAACCGCTGCCGGGCGGACCGCTCCTGGTGCGCGCCTGCCTCAGCGTCTCGCCCCTGTTCCCGCCGAGCGCGGCGATCGCCGATGTCGCCCGCGACGGCCGGGGCGGGCTGGCCGTCACCGCCGAGGCCGCCTTCGTCCCCGAGCCCCCGCGCCGGGGCCCCGCGTGAGCTGGCCCCCCTTGAGCTGGGCCTCCGTGAGCTGGGCCCCCGTGAGCTGGGCCCGCGTGAGTGGCGCCCGGATGAGCGGCGCCTGGGGGCGAGGCTGGCCCGGCTGGCCCGGCGCGCCAGTCGCGCCCGGCGCGGCCGGATCGCCCGCCGCCTGCCGGCGACGCCCCGCGCTGCGGCGCGGGCTCCGCCGCTTCCTGGCCGAGCGCCGGGGCACGGTGAACCTGGAATTCGTCCTCTGGCTGCCGCTGATCGTGGCCTGGATGGTGGCGATCACCGGGGCCTATGACGCCTGGCGCGACCGAAGCGAGACCGCGCGGATCGCCCATGCCGTCTCGGACCTGCTGACGCGGGAACTGGCGGTCGACGACGCCCGCCTCGCCGGCCTCCACGCCATGGAGGGGGCGCTGCGCCGGCGGGGCGAGACGCCGATGCTGCGCGTCGCCTCGGTCCGCTTCGACGGCCGGACCTACCATGTCGACTGGACCTGGTCCTCCGACCCCGACGCGCCCCTCGAGCCGCTGGCGCTGCCGCTCGGCCTGATGCCCGCGATCCCGGCCGGCGGCTCGCTGGTCTATACCGAGGTCTCGGCGACGCACCGCCCCCTCATCGGCCGCCTCGCGGGCCTCGACTGGACCTTCCGGCTCTTCGCCCGCCCCCGCTACCGCCAGGCCATCGAGCACGCGGCCGCGCCCGTCCCCGTTGCCGTGCCGGAGGAGGACCTGCCCCAGCGCCTGCTGCCGCGTCCGGGCCTGATGCCCCACGGGATCGGGATGGCGATCGGGGGCGCACCGGCCTGACCCCGCCCACCCGCCTGTCTTCGGACGCAGCGGGTGGGCGATGCGGGCGGCGCGCCAGAGCGGCCACCGCCCGACCGCAGACGCCCGCTCTCGCCCCCGCCCCCGTCATCGTTACCGCAATCCCGTTACCTTTCGGCGAACGCTCATGGACGCGCGGACGCAACGGGATGTTCATCCGCGTCGGGCTATCCTGACGTGGGCGGGCAGGGATGCCCGGCAAGAGGATGCCACCATTGTCCGGGCAAGAGCCCGGCAATCCGCGTTGGCTCACTCCAGCCTGTAGCCCAGCGCTTCTATGGCTTCGCGGTGCGGCTCCAGCCCCTGCAGGATCGCGTCCTGCCGCTCGTGCGAGAGCATGCCGCGCTGTTCCGCATTCATGTTCCGCAGTGGCTGGGCGGGGTAGTCCTTCACCTTGACCTTCACACCCGGATCGACGTCCGAAAGGTCCGGGAACGCGACCACGAGCTTTGCGAAGACGGCCCGGGGATCGGATGTCAGTGCTTCGTAGGACACATGCATCATGGCCCTTTCCGACGCTTTCCGCAGAAAGCCCATCCTCTGCCCGCAGGTTTCGCCAAGGCGTCGGTGATACTCGCGATCATCCGGAACCTCCGTCGCCGGGACGCCCAGCAGTCGCTCTGGCGTGTAGCGTTTCGACCAGCTCGCGCAGATCGCGACGGGATCGCGCGAGAAGGTGATGACGGACACCCGCCCATGCGCGCTCAGCGCTTGTGTCAGAGCGTCCAAGCGCATCAGGTTCGGGGGCGACTTGTCGACTACCACCCGGGGCCCGCGCGGCCCCGTGAGCACCCGGCGCATCCAGACATGCACCATGCGGTGATAGTCGATGCCGTGGTCCGGATCCCAGCGCTTGCGATCCGACATGTCCGGCAACAGCCACTGCCCCTCGCCGCGGTTCTGCACGAGGGTCGCCGCGGCACTCGACTCGATCGACTTGGCGAATGCCGTGCTGCCGGAATTCGGCAAGGTCGCCAGAAGCAGCCAGTGCAGCCCCGGATCCTTCGACGGCAACCCGACGAGCCGCTTTACGCGGTATCGCAAGGCGAGCGACCAGTCCGGACCCTTGAACACCTCCTCGCGACCTGCCAGCACCTTCGAGATAGCGCGTTGCATGGAGGCTCCCGACCGACAGAGGGGGCCAAGCGTTAGGGTCGCGCGTGCGATGGGTCAACCCGACCGCGACGAGGCCCTCTCGTTGCGTGACAGCGAGTTTCGGCCCGACTGAGAACGCGGGGCTTCTGCCGTCCTGCGCAGGACAGGACAGTGCCGGGCGACCGTGCTCACGTCCGGTTGGACGGTGCTCCAGGGTCGGGAGCGGGGGTACCCGCTGCCCCGAACGAGAAGAGGGCGCACCCCGGCGGAGCGCGCCCCCTGTCCGTCGCGGCCGGCCCTGCTCAGAGGGCGCGCTCGACCTCCTGGGTCTCGAAGATCTCGATGACGTCGCCTTCGCGGATGTCCTCGTAGTTCTCGAAGGCCATGCCGCATTCCTGCCCGGCGCGGACCTCGTTCACCTCGTCCTTGAAGCGCTTCAGCGTCTTGAGCTTGCCCTCGTGGATCACGACGTCGTCGCGCAGGAGGCGCACGCCGGCCGAGCGGCGGGCGAGCCCGTCCGTGACCTCGCAGCCCGCGACCTTGCCGACGTTCGAGACCTTGAAGACCTGCTTGATCGAGGCGTAGCCGAGATAGGTCTCGCGCACCTCCGGGCTGAGGAGGCCCGAGGCCGCCTGCTTCACGTCGTCGACCAGATCGTAGATGATCGAGTAGTAGCGGAGCTCGACCCCCTTCTGGTTCGCCGCCTCGCGCGCCGGGGCGTTGGCGCGGACGTTGAAGCCGATGATCGGCGCGCCCGAGGCCTCGGCCAGCGTGACGTCCGATTCGGTGATCGCGCCGACGCCGTTGTGCAGGACGCGCACGCGCACCTCGTCGTTGCCGACCTTCTCCAGCGCCTGGACGATCGCCTCGTTCGAGCCCTGCACGTCCGCCTTGACTACGATCGGCAGTTCCTTGACGTCGGCATCCGCCTTGGCCTGGGCCAGCAGCTGGTCGAGCGTCGTCCGCGAGCCCTTGGCGGCCTGCGCCTCGCGCGACTTGCGCTGGCGGTAGTCCGAGATCTCGCGCGCCTTGGCCTCGTCCTCGACGACGTGGAGGACGTCGCCGGCCTCCGGCGTGCCCTGCAGGCCCAGCACCTCGACCGGCTCCGACGGGCCCGCCTCCTTCACCCGCTCGCCCTTGTCGCTGACGAGCGCGCGGACACGGCCCCACTGCTCGCCCACGACGAAGATGTCGCCGTTCTTGAGCGTGCCGCGCTGGACCAGGACCGTGGCGACGGGGCCGCGGCCAACGTCGAGCTTGGCCTCGATCACCGCGCCCTCGGCCCGGCGCTTGGGGTTGGCCTTGAGCTCGAGGATCTCGGCCTGGAGCGCGATCGCCTCGACCAGTTCGTCGAGACCCTGGCGCGTGATGGCCGAGACCTCGATGTCCTGCACGTCGCCCGACATCGCCTCGACGACGACCTCGTGCTGCAGCAGCTCGGTCCGGACCTTCTGCGGGTCGGCGGCGGGGCGGTCGATCTTGTTGATCGCCACGATCATCGGGGCCTTGGCCGCCTTGGCGTGGTTGATGGCCTCGATGGTCTGCGGCATGACGCTGTCGTCCGCCGCCACGACCAGCACCACCACGTCGGTCACGTTGGCACCGCGCGCGCGCATCGAGGTGAAGGCGGCGTGGCCCGGCGTGTCGAGGAAGGTGACCTTGTCGCCGGCCGAGGTCTCGATCTGGTAGGCGCCGATGTGCTGGGTGATGCCGCCGGCCTCGCCCGAGACGACGTCGGTCTTGCGCAGCGCATCCAGCAGCGACGTCTTGCCGTGGTCGACATGGCCCATGATCGTGACGATCGGCGCGCGGGGCGCGAGGTCGTCGTCGCTGTCGTCCTCGGTATCGATCACGTCCTCCACGTCCGACTCCGAGACGCGGACGAACTTGTGGCCGAACTCCTCGACGATCAGCTCCGCCGTCTCCTGGTCGATCGACTGGTTCTGCGTGGCCATCATGCCCATCTTCATGAGCGACTTGATGACGTCGGCGACCCGTTCGGCCATGCGGTTGGCGAGCTCCTGCACCGTGATGGCGTCGGGCACCTTCACGTCGCGGATGACCTTCTCGCGGGCCTCGTGGCGCCCGCCGGACTTGCGGCGGTCGCGCTCCTGGCGCCGGCGCATCGAGGCGAGCGAGCGCTGACGCCCGCCCTCGCCGTCCTCCGAGAGCTTGGAGATCGTGAGCTTGCCCGAGCGGCGCTTTTCGTCGCCCGCGCGGCCGCGGCCGGGCGCGGCGGGCTTCTTGGCGCCGCCGGGCCCGCGGCGGTCGTCCTCGCGCTCCGGACCCCGGGGGGCGCCGGCACCGGCCGGGCCCGCGCCTGCCGCGCCACCGCCGCCGGCGGGGCGCTGCTGGCCCTGGTTGGCCTGCTGGCCGGCCTGGCCGCCGGCCTGGCCGCCGGACTGGGCACGCTCGTGCACCTCGGCCGCGGCGGGGTTCTGGCGCAGGAGTTCGGCCTTCTTGGCCTGGGTCGCGGCCATGCGGCGCGCGGCCTCGGCCTCGAGGCGGGAGACACGCTGTTCGGCGGTCTCCTCGCCCGGGGGGGCGTCGGATGGCGCGTCGGGAGACGCCGTGGCCCCGGCCTTTGCGTCGGCCTTGGCGGGGGCCTCCTCGGCGGGGAGGGGGGTGCCGGCGGCCTCGGCCGCGGCGCGCGCGGCGGCGGCCTCGGCCTGGCGCCTGGCCTCGGCGGCGGCCTCGGCCTCGGCCTCGGCCTTGCGGCGGGCCTCCTCCTCGGCGCGCTTCTTCTCCTCCTCGGCGCGGCGCTTGGCCTCGGCCTCGGCCTCGGCCTTGCGGCGGACCTCCTCGTCCCGGCGGGCCTGGAGGATGGCGCGCTTGCGCCGCTCGACCTCGTCCTCCGAGAGCGCGTTCAGCATCTTGCCGCGGCCGGGCCGGCGGCCCTGGGCCGAGTCGCGCCGGGCCTGGCCGCCGTCGTCACGGCCGGGCGAAGCGGCGCCTGCACCGTTCGGCGAACGGCGCGGCGCCTCGCCCCGGGGTGCAGCGCCGGTCGCGCCGCCCCGTGGGCTCTCGCCCCGCGGCGCGCCGCCCTGGGTGCCACCGCGGGCGGGCTGGCCGCCGGCCGAGCCGCCGCCCGCCTGGGGCGTGCGCGTGCCGGCCGCGCCGGCGCCCGCGGCGCCGCCCGTGCCCGTGCCCGTGCCCGCGCCGGTGCCGCTGCCCGCGCCGGTGCCTGTGCCCGCGCCCGGCGTCAGCATCCGCTTGGTACGCTTCTTCTCGACGA
Source organism: Pseudomonadota bacterium (assembly GCA_039820865.1). Taxonomy (GTDB): domain Bacteria; phylum Pseudomonadota; class Alphaproteobacteria; order Rhodobacterales; family Rhodobacteraceae; genus Thermohalobaculum. The sequence goes on along the minus strand of JBCBPG010000189.1, from coordinate 7 downwards.
CGACCGT
>JBCBPG010000188.1:0-7301 GCA_039820865.1 Pseudomonadota bacterium | reverse complement strand
GACCACGAACTCCCAGCCCTCGACCGTGCCGCCGCCCGGGTTGAAGGCGCCGTCCTGTGCCCGGCCCTCGCCCGCGATGCCCGCGCCGGCCGCCGCCAGCCCGGCCGCCGCGAGGACGCGCACCACCGCGCCGCCCGGCCCGCGCCGCCTGTCACGCGCCATCGCCTCACGCATGACCGGGGCTCATTTCCGAATTTCCGGGGTTCGTCACGGTGTTGCCAGGTCCCTTCTGCCAGTCGTTCGTGCCCGAAACTCCCTCGAGGCATGACACTACCGGCGACAACATATTGCATCTTATTCATCGCTCGAAGCAAATCGCAACACAACTCAAAAAGTCATGTGAGTGTCCAAACAAGATGCTAGGCTGCCGGCCCGATCAGCAGAGGAATCGGAAAACAGGGAAGGTGCGATGATGACATTAATGCTTCACTACGCAAACAGATTGTGCGTCGGAATTATAATCTTGCTGCTTGCGGTGCCGGCGAGCCTGGCTGTGGCGCAGGATAAGCCGAATATCCTGGTGATCTGGGGCGATGACATCGGTCAATCCAACATCTCGGCCTACACGCGCGGGATGATGGGCTATCGCACGCCCAATATCGACCGGATTGCCAACGAAGGCATGATCTTCACCGACTATTATGGCGAGCAGTCCTGCACCGCCGGGCGCTCCAGCTTCATCATGGGGCAGAGCGTGTTCCGCACCGGCCTCTCCAAGGTGGGCCTGCCGGGCGCCGATCTCGGCATGCAGCCGGAGGACCCGACCATCGCGGGCCTGCTCAAGGCCGAGGGCTATGCAACCGGCCAGTTCGGCAAGAACCACCTCGGCGACAAGGACGAGCACCTGCCGACCAACCACGGCTTCGACCAGTTCTACGGCAACCTCTACCACCTCAACGCCGAGGAGGAGCCGGAGAACGAGGACTATCCCGCCGACGTCGTCCTGCCCGACGGCCAGACCTTCCTCGAGCGCTATGGCCCCCGCGGCGTGATCCGTTCCAGCGCCACCTACGCGGCCGACGCGATCACCCAGGACATCGAGGACACCGGCCCGCTCACCAAGAAGCGCATGGAGACGGTCGACGACGACACCGTCGAGACGGCGCTGGCCTTCATCCGCGAGCAGAACGAGGCCGGCACGCCCTGGTTCGTCTGGTGGAGCGGCACGCGCATGCACTTCCGCACCCATGTGAAGGAGGAGCTGCGCGGCATCTCGGGCCAGGACGAGTATTCCGACGGCATGGTCGAGCACGACATGCATATCGGCCAGTTCCTCGACCTGCTGGACGAGCTCGGCATCGCCGACAACACGATCGTCTTCTACTCGACCGACAACGGCCCCCACTACAACACCTGGCCGGACGCGGCGGCGACGCCGTTCTTCGGCGAGAAGAACACCAACTGGGAGGGCGGCTGGCGCGTGCCGGCGATGGTCCGCTGGCCGGGCAGGATCGAGGCCGGCTCGGTCACCAACGAGATCGTCCACCACATGGACTGGCTGCCGACCTTCCTGGCCGCGGCCGGCAACGAGACGGTCAAGGACGACCTGATGGAGGGCGTCACCGTCGACGCGATGGCCGGGCGCGAGTACCGCGTGCATCTGGACGGCTACAACATCCTGCCGCTGCTGACCGGCGAGACCGAGGAGAGCCCGCGCAAGGAGATCTTCTACTTCACCGATGACGGCGATCTCTCGGCGCTGCGCTATGCCGACTGGAAGCTGATCTTCATGGAGCAGCGGCGCTACACCACGCTCGAGGCCTGGGCGAACCCGTTCACGCCGCTGCGGGTGCCGCTGATCTTCAACCTCCGCCGCGACCCCTACGAGCGCTCGTACCGCACGTCGAACACCTATTACGACTGGCTGATCGACCGCGTCTTCCTGCTCGTCCCGGCGCAGCAGTATGTCGGGCAGTTCCTCACCACCTTCCAGGAGTACCCGCCGCGCCAGAAGGCGGCGAGCTTCGGCCTGGACGAAGTGATGGAGAAGCTCTCCACCCCCGCCGGCGCGCGCTGAGCCAGCCCTGCCGCTGCCTGCCCCCCGCGGGCGGCGGCCCCCCCAAGGAGATACTCAGATGCGATTTCCCCTCATCGCGGTCCTCACCGCGGCCCTCACCGCGGCATGGACGCTGGCCGTTCCGGTCGCGGCCGCCGATCCGCTGCCGAGCTGGAACGACACCGAGGCCAAGGCGCGCATCACCGCCTTTGTCGACACGGTGACCGACCCCGCCTCGGCCGACTACGTGCCGCTGCCCGCGCGCATCGCCGTCTTCGACAATGACGGCACGCTCTGGGCCGAGCAGCCGATCTATTTCCAGTTCCTCTTCGCGCTCGACCGGCTCAAGGCGATGGGCGAGGCGGATCCCTCGGTGCTGAGCTCCGATGTCCTCCGCGCCGCTGCCGCCGGCGATCTCGACACCGTCTCGGCGGCGGGAGACGAGGGGCTGCTCGAGGTTGTCTCGACAACGCATTCCGGCATCACGGTCGAGGCCTTCATCGCCGAGACCCGCGCCTGGATCGACACCGCCGCGCACCCCGAGACCGGCCGGCCGATCGCCGCGATGACCTACCAGCCGATGCTCGAGTTGCTGCGCTATCTCCGCGACGAGGGCTTCACCACCTACATCGTCTCGGGCGGCGGCGTGCATTTCATGCGTGCCTTCGCCGCCGAGGCCTACAACATTCCGCCCCAGAACGTGATCGGCAGCTCGGTCAACGCGGGCTATGAGGTCGCGAGCGAGGGGCCGGCGATTACCAAGGAGCCCGGCGTCTTCTTCCTCGACGACAAGGAGGGCAAGCCGATCGCGATCGACCTGCGCATCGGCCGCCGACCGATCTTCGCCGCCGGCAACTCGGACGGCGACTTCCAGATGCTCGAATGGACGACGGCGGGCGAGGGCGCGCGCTTCGGCCTCATCGTCCACCACACCGACGCCGAGCGTGAGTGGGCCTATGACCGTGAGAGCCATGTGGGCAGGCTGGAGCGCGGGCTCGACGAGGGGCCGGATCGCGGCTGGCTGATCGTCGACATGGCGCGGGACTGGGGGCGGGTGTGGTCCGACTGAGCATCGCGGCACTTCTCGCCCTGGTCCTGCCCCTGGCGCTGCCGGGGGCGGCGCTGGCCGACTGCCGCGCGCCGACGGTGGCCGACCCGGGCGCGGGCACGGGCACGGGCACGGCCGGCATGGTCTTCGTCGAGGGCGCGACCTTCCTCATGGGCTCGGAGACGCGGGAGAACCGGCCCGAGGAGGGGCCCGTGCGCGAGGTCGCGGTCGGCGATTTCTGGATCGACGCGCATGAGGTGACGAACGCGCAGTTCGCGGCCTTTGTCTCGGCCACCGGCTATCGCACCGTCGCCGAGCGGGGGCTGGACGCCAAGACGCATCCGCATATCCCCGCCGCCCTCCGCCAGCCGGGCGCCATGGTGTTCTCGCCGCCCCGCCAGGTCGCCAATCTCGAGGACGTCTCGCAGTGGTGGCGCTATGTGCCCGGCGCGAACTGGCGCGCGCCGCTCGGCCCCGGCAGCAGGATCGCGGGCTTCGACGCCCACCCGGTCGTCCATGTCGCCTGGGAGGACGCGATGGCCTACGCCACATGGCTCGGCCGCGACCTGCCGACCGAGGCGGAGTGGGAGTATGCCGCGCGCGGCGGGCGCGAGGGCGCCGACTACACCTGGGGCGAGACCTACAACCCGGTCGAGGGCTGGAAGGCCAACACCTGGCAGGGCCAGTTCCCGCACCAGAACACGCGCGGCGACGGCTGGCTGACGACCGCGCCGGTCGGCTGCTACGAGGCAAACGGCTTCGGGCTCCACGACATGGCCGGCAATGTCTGGGAGTATGTCCGCGACGGCTGGGATGCGCGGCCGGCCGACGCGCTGCCGGCCGAGGCGGGGCGCGTGACGATCAAGGGCGGCTCGTGGCTGTGTACGCCGATCTATTGCGGCCGCTATCGCCCCGCCGCGCGCCAGCCCCAGGAGATGTCGCTCGGCGCCAACCATATCGGCTTTCGCACCGTCCGCCGCCCCGGCTGAGCGTGCTGCCGGCCGATTGACAGGCCGGCGGCGGCAGGGCTCTCCTCGCGCGCATGGAGACGCCCCCGACCAGCGCCGCGCGCCTCGCCGGCCATGTGCGACCCTGGCTGGCCGGGGCCTCGGGCTGGGTCGCGGTCTATGCCGCGCTGGTGGCCGCCTGGATCGCCGTCTGGCTCATGGACCCCCGGGCGGACCTGCCGCCGGAGATGCGGGCGCTCGGCTTCGACGCGCTCGCCGCCCTCTGCCTCGCCGCGGCCGAGGACGCCTCGTTTCCCGGGCTCTGGGCGATGTGGGCGGTGATGGGGGCGGCGATGATGCTGCCGACGGCGATCCCGGCGCTGCGCGCCTTCGACCAGCTGACGGCGACGGTCGCGGCGCGCGGTGGCGCGACGGCCTTCGCGCTGCCGGCGCTGGCGGCGGGGTTCGTCACCGTCTGGGCGGGTTTCGCCGTGGTTGCGGCCGGCGCGCAGGTGGCGCTCACCCATGCCGGCTGGCTCGACATCGACCGCGGCGTGGTCAACGCGCCGGGCGTCGCGGGGGCGCTGATGATCGTCGCGGGCGCCTACCAGTTCAGCGCGCTCAAGGAGGCCTGCGTCAGCCGCTGCCGCATGCCGATGCCCTTCTTCATCGCCGCCTGGCGCCCGGGCGCGGGCGCGGCCTATGCGATGGGGCTGCGCCTCGGGGCCGACTGCCTGGGCTGCTGCTGGGCGCTGATGCTGCTCGCCTTCGTCGGCGGCACGACCAACCTGATGTTCATGGGCGGCGCCACGATTCTCATGATGCTGGAGAAGCTGCCCCGCCTCGGCCGTCCCCTCACCCGCCCGGTCGGTTTCGCGCTGATTTCCGCCGGAATCGGACTTGCTGCGCTGGCCATTCTACAGTCAGGATAAGGAAAAATACGACGGGGAGGACGGTCCATGCACACATGGAACATCGACGGCGAGCTGATCCTGAACTGCAATTGCACGGTGTTCTGCCCCTGCGTGGTCAGCCTTGGCAAGCATCCGCCGACCGAGGGCTATTGCCAGGCCTGGATGGGCGTGCGGATCGACAAGGGTGAGTTCGACGGCGAGGACCTGTCGGGCCTCAATGTCGGCATGCTGCTCGACATCCCCGGCGAGATGGCGCGCGGCAACTGGAAGGCCGCGGCCTATATCGACAAGCGCGCCTCTGACGCCGCCTTCGACGGGCTGGTCAAGATCTTCTCGGGCAAGGCGCGGGGCACGACGGGCCTGTTCTCGATCCTGGTGGGTGAGTTCATGGGCGCCGAGCGCCAGCCGATCACCTTCGAGACCAAGGGCAAGACCCGCCACCTGGTCGTCGGCAAGAAGATCAAGGGCGCCGTCACCCCGATCGAGGGCACCGACCCCGACCAGGAGGTCATGGTCACCAATACCGGCTACTGGATGGGCGCCGACGTCACCATCGCCATGGCCAAGCAGGGCAGGGTGCGCGACCGCGGCCGGGTCTGGGATTTCGACGGCCGCAGCGCCGAGATCTGCCAGATCAGCTGGGGCAGCGCCTGAGCCGCGTCTGCGGCCAGGACACGGGTGATGGAAGCTTCCGTCATGCAGGCCCCCCTCAGCGCCCCGCTCTTCACCCGCAGCCGGCGGATCCGCGAGACCCCGTTCAGCCGCCGCGTCGAGGCGGCCGGGGTATCCGCCTATACCTGCTACAATCACATGCTGCTCGCCACGAGCTTTGGGAACATCGAGGCCGAGTATCACCACCTGAAGAACGCCGTGCAGGTCTGGGATGTCGCGGTCGAGCGCCAGGTCGAGGTGCGGGGCAGCGATGCCGGGCGCCTCGTGCAGATGCTGACGCCGCGCGACCTGCGCCCGCTGACCGAGGGGCGGTGCTTCTACACGCCGATCGTCGACGAGACAGGCGGCATGATGAACGACCCGGTCACGCTCAAGCTGGCCGAGGACCGCTACTGGATCTCGATTGCCGACAGCGACCTGCTGTTCTGGATCAAGGGCATCGCGCGCGGCCTCTCGTTCCAGGTCGACGTGACCGAGCCCCAGGTCTCGCCGCTGGCCGTGCAGGGCCCGCTGGCCGAGGAGCTGATGGCGCGCGTCTTCGGCGACGCGGTCCGGCGCATCCGCTTCTTCCGCTACTCCTGGCTCGAGTTCGGCGGCCAGACGCTGGTGGTCGCGCGCTCGGGCTACTCCAAGCAGGGCGGCTTCGAGATCTATCTCGAGGGCGGGCGGGTCGAGGGCGAGCGGCTCTGGGATGCGCTGTTCGAGGCGGGGCGCGATCTCGACGTCCGCGCGGGCTGTCCGAACCTGATCGAACGCATCGAGAGCCGGCTGCTCAGCTACGGCACCGACATGACGCGCCGGAACACGCCGCATGAATGCGGGCTGGGCAAGTTCTGCGACACGAACATCGCGCTCGGCTGCATCGGGCGCGACGCGCTGCTGCGCGTGGCGGCGGACGGGCCGATCCGCCAGATCCGCAGCCTGTCAATCGACGGCCCGCCGCTGCCGCCCTGCATGAGCGACTGGTCGATCGTCGACGGGACCAAGCGGGTCGGGCGGATCACCTCGTCGGCCTGGTCGCCCGACTTCCAGACCAATGTCGCGATCGGGATGCTCTACCTGACGCACTGGGACGACGGCACGCGCGTCGCCGTCAAGACGCCCGAGGGCCGGCGCTGGGCGACGGTCAAGACCGAGAGCTTCAACTAGGCCGCGGGCATCGACGGCGGGCTGGACTTCGCGTCCCGGCCCGCCGAGGCTTGACCTAACGAGAGCCGGCCGGGCGACCCGCCCGGACCGTGCGTCCACCCCGGGAGGACCCCATGAACCTGAGACCCGATCCCACCTTCCATCCCTCGGCCAAGATGGCGATGGAGGCGCCGGCGGAGACGCTGGCCTACACGCTGATGCTGAGCCCCGACGGCTCGCAGCCCGACGGCCTGGCGGTGGTCGATGTCGATCCCGCCTCGTCGACCTTCGGCAAGATCGTCCACAGCGTGATCATGCCGAACAAGGGCGACGAGTTTCACCATTTCGGCTGGAACGCCTGCTCGTCCTCGCTCTCGCCGCTGACGGGCCACGCCTTTCTCGAGCGGCGCTACCTGATCATCCCGGGCATCCGGTCCTCGCGCATCTACGTCATCGACGTGAAGGGCGGGCCGACCGCGGCCAAGATCCACAAGATCATCGAGCCCGAGGAGGTCTTCGCCAAGACCGGCTACTCGCGCCCGCACACGATCCATTGTGGGCCGGAGGGCATCTATGTCTCGACCCTCGGCGGTGGT
>JBCBPG010000187.1:0-7308 GCA_039820865.1 Pseudomonadota bacterium | reverse complement strand
GGTGGGCCGGCGGCATGCTCGCGCCCGGCTGCGAGGGCGAGAGCGCGGAGGAGCCGGTCATCCGCCTCGGCCGCCTCGCCGCCGACTGGTGGGAGGCCCATGCCGGCGGGGTCACCCGCGCGGGCTCGCTCGTCGTCGCGCCCACCCGCGACCGGCGCGAGATCGACCGCTTCGCCCGGCGCACCGGGGGCCACGAGACGCTCGATGCCGACGCCCTCGCCGCCCTCGAACCCGACCTCGCCGGCCGCTTCCAGCGCGCGCTCTTCTTCGCCGGCGAGGCCCATCTCGACCCCCGCACGGCGCTGGCCGCGCTGGTCACCCGCCTCGCCGCCCGCGGCATCGAGGTCGAGCGTGCCGAGGCCGATCCCCTGACGCTCCCCGGTCCCGTCTTCGACTGTCGCGGCCTTGCCGCCCGCGACCGCCTGCCCGACCTGCGGGGCGTCAAGGGCGAGATGCTGGTGCTCGAGACCCCCGACATCGCGCTCGCCCGGCCCGTGCGGCTCATTCACCCGCGCTACCCGCTCTACATCGTGCCGCGCGGCGACGGGCGCTTCATGCTGGGCGCCACCCAGGTCGAGAGCGCCGCCCGCGGCCGCCCGACCGCCCGCGCGCTGCTCGAACTGCTCTCCGCCGCCTATGCGCTCCACCCCGCCTTTGGCGAGGCCGAGGTGGTCGAGACCGGCACCGATGCCCGCCCCGCCTTTCCCGACAACCTGCCGCGCATCACCCGCGAGGGCGATGTCATCCGCCTCAACGGCCTCTTCCGCCACGGCTTCCTGCTGGCCCCGGCGCTCGCCCGCCAGGCCGTCGATCACGCCTACCAGAACCACCGACCGGAGCTTCTCCATGCAGATCCTGCTGAACGGCGCGAGCGTCGAGATCGCGGCGACGCGGCTTGACGCGGCGCTGGTCGAGCTCGGTTACGCCGAGGCAACCGTGGCGACCGCGCTGAACGAGACCTTCGTACCCGCCGCCGCCCGCGCGGCCACCGCCCTCGCCCCCGGCGACCGGCTGGAAGTGCTCGCGCCCAGGCAGGGGGGCTGAGATGCTGGAGGTCTACGGCCAGACGCTGCCCTCGCGCCTGATGCTGGGCACCGCGCAGTACCCCTCGCCCGCCATCCTCGCCGAGGCCTTCCGCCGTTCGGGCGCCGCCATCGCCACCGTCTCGCTCCGCCGCGAGGCTGCCGGGAGCGGGGGTGCAGGGGGCGCGGCCGGCAACGACTTCTGGCGCCTCGTCCGCGAGCTTGGCGTGCGCGTCCTGCCCAACACCGCCGGCTGCCACACCGTGCGCGAGGCGGTCACCACGGCCGAGATGGCGCGCGAGGTCTTCGCCACGCCCTGGATCAAGCTCGAGGTCATCGGCGAGGGCGAGCGTCTCCAGCCCGACCCCTTCGCCACGGCCGAGGCCGCGCGCATCCTCTGCGACCAGGGTTTCGAGGTCTTCCCCTACATGACCGAGGACCTGTGCCTCGCCGACCGCCTGCTCGAGGCCGGCTGCCGCGTGCTGATGCCCTGGGGCGCGCCCATCGGCTCGGGCCTCGGGCTCACCAACCCGCACGGCCTGCGCGCGCTGCGCGCCGCCCACCCCGACGTGCCGATGGTCATCGATGCCGGCATCGGGCTGCCCAGCCACGCCGCCGCGGCGATGGAGATGGGCTTCGACGCCGTGCTGCTGAACACCGCCGTCGCCAGGGCCGGCGACCCCGTGCAGATGGCCGTGGCCATGGCCCGCGCGGTCGAGGCCGGGCGCCTCGGCCGCGAGGCCGGCCCCATGGAGCCGCGCGACATGGCCGTCCCCTCCACCCCCGTCATCGGCAGGGCTTTTCTCGAATGAGCGACACGACCACCGCGGGCGCGTTGGACCCGTTCTACCCGATCTTCGACCGTGCCGACTGGCTGGAGCGGATGCTGCCGCTCGGCGTCAGGCTGGTGCAGCTGCGGGTGAAGGACCTCGAGGGCGCCGCGCTGCGTGCCGAGATCCGGCGCGCCCGCGACCTGGCCCGCGCCCATGGCGCCGCGATGGTGGTGAACGACCACTGGCGGATCGCCATCGACGAGGGCTGCGACTGGCTCCATCTCGGCCAGGAGGATCTCGACGAGGCCGACCTGCCCGCGATCCGCGCCGCGGGCCTGAAACTCGGCCTCTCGACCCATGACGACGCGGAACTGGCCCGTGCGCTGGCGGCCGAACCCGACTATGTCGCCCTCGGCCCCGTCTACCCGACGATCCTCAAGCAGATGCGCTTCGACCCCCAGGGCCTCGACCGCGTCGGCGACTGGAAGCGGCGGATCGGGGACGTGCCGCTGGTCGGCATCGGCGGCATCTCGGTCGAGCGCGCGCCCGGCGTGCTGGCCGCCGGCGCCGACATCGTCGCCGCCGTCACCGACATCACCCTCAACCCCGACCCCGGGGCCCGCGTCCGCCAGTGGCTCGCCGCCACCCGGCCCGGCGCCGCCGCAGGGGTGGACACCGGGCTGGCGCCCGCCCCGCGGTCGACGGTCGACCGCCCGGGGGAGGACCAGCAGTGAGCCGGCGTCGCCGCGACCCGGAGGTCGACCGCTACGCCCGCCAGGCCATCCTGCCGGAGGTCGGCGCCGCGGGGCAGGGGCGCCTCGCCGCCGCCCGGGTGCTGGTCGTCGGCGCCGGAGGGCTCGCCGCACCCGTCATCGCCTACCTCGCCGGCGCGGGCGTCGGGCATCTCGCGATCATCGACCCGGATCGCGTCGAGATCACCAATCTCCACCGCCAGGTCCTGTTCACCGAGGGCATGCTGGGCGCGCCCAAGGCCGGCGCCGCCGCCGGCTATGCCCGCGCGCTCAATGCCGACATCGCCGTCGAGCCCGTGATCGGCCGCCTCGACCCCGCCAACGCCCCGGCGCTGGTCGGGGCGGCCGATCTCGTCATCGACGCCGCCGACAGCTTTGCCGCCGCCTATACCGCCTCCGACGCCTGCCTCGCCGCCGGGGTGCCGCTGATCAGCGCCTCGGTGCTGGGGCGCGAGGGCTATGCCGGCGGGTTCTGCGGGCGGGGCGCGGCGGCGGCGCCCTCGCTCCGCGCCGTCTTTCCCGACCTGCCGGCGCGGGCGGCGACCTGCGCGACCGCCGGCGTGATGGGCCCGGTCGTCGGTATGATCGGCGCGATGCAGGCGCAGATGGCGCTCGGCGTGCTGCTCGACCACCGCCCCTCTCCCCTCGGCCAGATGGTCACCGTCGATGCCGGGACCTGGCGCATCGGGCGCTTCCGCTTCGACGGCGCGGCCGAGCCGGCGCACCCCTGGCGCTTTCTCGCCCCCGACCAGATCCCGGCCGGGGCGCTGGTCGTCGAGCTCCGCGGCGAGGACGAGGCCCCGGCGCCGCTCCTGCCCCACGCCCGGCGCCTCACCGTCGATGCCGTCTCGGCCGCCGCCCTCGCGCCCGCGCCCGGGCAGACGGTGGTGATGGTCTGCCGCTCGGGCCTGCGCTCCTGGGCCGCGGCGCGCCGGCTCGCCGCCGACTGGGACGGCCCCGTCGCCCTCGTCGCCGCGGGTTCGTGAGCGCGCAGGGCGCGTGGGACGCACCGCCGGGCGCAGGGTGCCTGCCACGCACCCTGCGATATGTCGCATCGCCCCGCGCGTCGGCGCCCTAGCTGGGGCATCATGACCGAGAGACCGCGCCTCATCCCCCATCTGCTCGCCTGGCTCCTGCCCGAGGGCCCGCCGCCCGCGACCCGTGTCGCGCTGGCGCTCGCCTGGGGGGCGCTCTGCCACCTCGCCTTCGCGGCCGGGGTGGGGGCGATGATCGTGGCGATGTGGTTCGGGATGTCCGAGAGCCTCGGCACCGTGCCCTGGCCCTGGGCGGCGGTGGCCAACGCCCTCCTCATCCTGCAGTTCCCGCTGGCGCATTCGCTGCTGCTGACCCCGCGGGGCGGGCGGCTGCTGGCGCGCCTCGCCCCCCGCCACGGCGCGACGCTGGCGACGACGACCTTTGCCACCATCGCCTCGCTCCAGCTGCTGGCGCTCTTCGTGCTCTGGACCCCCTCGGGTATCGTCTGGTGGCGGGCCGAGGGCGCGATGCTCTGGGTCATGGGCGTGCTCTATGCCGGCTCCTACGTCCTGCTGATGAAGGCCAGCATGGATGCGGGCGCCGAGGTGCAGTCGGGCCTGCTCGGCTGGTCATCGCTGGCCCGCGGCGTGGCGCCGCGGTTTCCGGACATGCCCGAGACCGGGCTCTTCCGGGTGGTCCGCCAGCCGATCTATGTGAGCTTTGCCCTCACCCTCTGGACCGTGCCGGTCTGGACGCCCGACCAGCTCGCGCTCGCGATCGCCTACACCGCCTATTGCCTGTTCGGCCCGCGGCTCAAGGAGCGGCGGTTCGCGGCGCGCTATGGCCCGCGCTTCGAGGCCTACCGGGCGCGCGTGCCCTACTGGCTGCCGCGGCTCGCCAGGTAGGCTGGGCGGCGAAGCGGGTTGGGGCGAGGCCCGAGATCTCGAGGATCAGCTTGCGGCGCACGGCCCGCGCAAAGCTCTCGGCACCGTCGGCGGTCACGACGAAATGGCCGGGGCCGCCGACGATGCGCCGCTCGAACGCGGCCTCGAGGTCGTAGTCCACCGCCCGCCCCGTCGCGCAGATACGGCAGAGGACGGCGAGACCGTTGATCGTCGTGCCCCGCGCCAGCACCGCGTCGCGCGCCGTCTCGATCCGCGGGCCGCCATAGCTGTTCGCGCTGTCGGCCGAAAAGTCGATCACCCGGCGCGTGCCGTCATAGGCGTTGCCCTCGATCAGCCGCTGGCCGAACATCAGCGCCGAGCCGATGGCGTTGGACGAGCGTACCCTGCGCGGCGGCGCCAGGATCGCGGCGGCGAAGGCCTCGGCCGAGGCGGCGTCCTCGATCACCGCCCAGTCGGCGACCACGTCCTGCGAGGCCTGGTCGCCCCATTCGACATAGGCCACCGCGATGCGCCCCCGCCCGGTGAACCGGATCGCGTCCAGCACCTCCGGGTCGGTCAGCGCCGTGGCATAGCCCTCGCGCTGGAACCGGATCTCGGTGTCGTCGATCGAGCGCGAGGCATCGGTCATCAGCACCAGTTCCAGGTCCACCGGCTCGCCCGCCGGCACGCTGCCCGCCAGCGCCGCCAGCACCAGCGCGCCAAGCAGCGCCCTCATGCGCTGACGCAGCCGTTGGAGTAGCGGAAGGCGAACTCGACCGTGTAGGTCGCGGCCAGCGTGAACCAGACATAGAGGACGATCTGCTTCCACGGCGTCGGTGTCCGGGCCGAGGGGCTGAGCGCCATCTCGCGCCGCCGCCGCTGCTCCATCCGCCAGCCGCCAAAGACCGCCAGCGCGACGAAGACCAGCGACGAGACGTCGTGGAAACTGCATGTCTCGACCGCCTCGCTCACTCGGACCCCCTCTTTCCCGCCACCGCGGCTCCCCTGCCGCGACAGGATGCTAGCGCAGCCGTCTCACAGCGCGAAGAGCGGAAAGCTGACCGCGATCGACCAGGCCAGCGCCAGCGCGATCCCGCCCGCCGCCACGAAGGGATGGCCCGTCGCCCGCATCGCCCACTGGCTGATGCAGCCATAGACGAGGAAGAAGACCAGGATCACCGGCGCCACGATCATCAGGAAGAAGAGCCGCTCGGTGTCGAGAAAGACGGCGAGGGCCAGCGACAGCACGAAGACCACCTTGGTCGCCGCATAGGCCAGCGCCCGCGCGCCCGTACCGGTACCGCCCGGCGCCGCGCGCGTCAGCCACTCATCCGCCAGGAACCAGGGGATCAGCGCCAGCGCCAGCACGGGGATGATCAGCGCGCGGTCGGGCGTCGGCACGAAGGGGAAGGCGTGGCGGTGCAGCGTCAGGGCAAAGACCAGCAGCACCCAGCCCCCCACCGCGCCCGCCGCCAGCCACAGCGCCGGCCGCCCGGCCACCCGGAAGTCCGGCCAGGCCACCAGCCCCCGCCGCGCCGCCAGCCACAGCGCCAGCCCCGTCAGTACCCCCTGCACGAAGAAATGCTTGGCGAGATAGTCGCCCAGCACGATCGGCATCACCCGCGACGGAAAGGCGACCACGATCATCGGCGCCAGCACCGCCGGCACCGCCGCGATCGCGATCAGCCAGCCCCAGCGCGCCCCCGCCCCCGCTGGCGGCACCGCCAGCCGCGGCATCAGGCGCGAGAGCGGCCGCGCGCCGAGCAGCAGTCCCGCGAACAGCAGCCCGATCCAGGGCCCCCGCACATCCGGCTCGACCGGGCCCTCGCGCGCGATCCCGAAGGCGCGGTCCAGCCAGTCGATCGCCGCGACCTGCCCCTCGGGGTCGAAGAGCACGCCGATATGCTCGACCCCCTCTGCAAAGACCACGCGGCGCGCCGTGCCCTCGGCCATCGCGCCCACGCTGTCGCCCTCGCCCGCCAGCGGCTCCAGGATCGCCGGCCCGTCGCGAAAGCCCGACCCGTCGCCCTCCGCGACCCGCCGCCGCGCCTCGGCCGCCGCGCCCGCCTCCGCGACCATCCGCGCATTGGCCGGGATCGCCTCGTCCGGGCGGGCCAGCGCATTGGCGGTCAGGTTCAGGACCCGCAGCGCCTCGGCCGTCAGCCCCACCTCCCAGCCGCCCGTGACGACCAGCATGTTGGGCGGCGAGACCGCCGTCACCTCGGGCGAGAACAGCGAGAGCGCGACCACCGCCTCGGGCCGCGGCCCCGCCGCCGCCATCGCCCGCGCGATCAGGTCCGTCGCCATCGAATGGCCCAGCAGCGCATGGCGCCCGTCGCTCTCGGGCAGCGCGCGCGCCGCCTCGCTCACGGCGGCGAGCTGGTCGATCAGCCGGTCCGCCGCGCCGCCGACGCCCTCGATCTCAGCCGGCAGGCTCTCGGGATGCGCGCCATGGGCGATGAAGTCGAAACTGACCGCCACATAGCCCGCCCGCGCCAGCGCAAAGGCAAAGGGCTGCATCAGCTGCCGCGCCCCGGCAAAGCCATGCGCGATCACGACGACCGGCGCCGGCGCGTCGAGGTCGGCGCGGTGCACCACCGTCACCGGCGTCGCACCGACGGCAATGTCGCGCATCGCCAGCCCGGCGCGCCCCGCCTCGAGCTGCCAGGCCGAGACGACGACGGCAACCGCCGCGAGCACGCCCAGCACCCCGTCGAGGACCCAACCGCGGACCCGCATCACTCTCCCCCCAACGCCGCCGCCCCGCGAGACCTAGAGCGGTTCTCGGCCGGACGGAAACGCCTCGCTCTCGCCCCCTCCCGCGTCATCATTGCCGCGATCCCGTTACCATTCAGCGAACGCTGCTCGACGCGCCCACGCAACGCGATGTCCACCCGTGTCG
>JBCBPG010000186.1:0-7328 GCA_039820865.1 Pseudomonadota bacterium | reverse complement strand
CGAGCGCTCGGGTCTGGTCAGCCGCCTCGTCCCCGCGGACCGGCTGGTCGACGAGGCCGTGGCGACCGCGCAGAAGATCGCCGACAAGGCGCCGCTGGCGGTCATGGCCACCAAGGAGGCCGTGAACCGCGCCTACGAGACCACCCTCTCGGAGGGCGTGCGCTTTGAGCGGCGCCTGTTCCACGCGCTCTTCGCCACCGAGGACCAGGTCGAGGGCATGGACGCCTTCGCCGAGAAGCGCACGCCCAAGTTCAAGGGCGGCTGAGCCCCGGGACGGGCGGCACCCCGCGCGCGCCAACGGCCGTGTTGACGCGGCAGATCGGATCGGCTATCCGCGCGCCTCTATCGTGACAAGCAGGAACTCTCGCCCATGGCAAACACGCCCCAGGCTCGCAAGCGCGTTCGCCAGATCGCCAAGCGCACGCAAGTCAACATGATGCGCCGCTCGCGCGTGCGCTCCTACATCCGCCGCGTCGAGGAGGCGATCGCCTCCGGCGACCAGGACAAGGCGCTCGCGGCGCTGCGCGAGGCGCAGCCCGAGATCATGCGCGGCGCGGCCAAGGGCATCCTGCACAAGAACACCGCGAGCCGTAAGGTCTCGCGGCTGCACAGCCGGATCGCCAAGCTCTCCGCCTGATCGCCTGTCCTGGGGCACGGCCCGGGCCGCGGCCCCGACACGGCCGTTCCCGGCAGCCCGTGGTATCGCACCTCCCTATCTGTCCCGTTTCGGGACAGTCGGGGCGCGTTCAACCGCGAGCTTTACGTTTGCGACACAAAACAGAGATGTTCGCCAAACGTGCCAGTTGAACGGCCCGGCCCCGCCGATCTAGTGTATCCACGCGATGCGGAGAAGTGGCAGGTCATGGACCAGCGCTTCTCCCGTACTCGCTCGTCATCCTCCAAATTGCTGCGAATCATGTTCTTGCGGCTGCCATGAAACGGGCGCCGCAGCCAATTAATTTTCGATTAGCAAATGGGAGATTTTCGGATGGATCGAATCCGATTGCCGTTCTAGTCAGGCGGTGTACTGGACGACGAGGTGTCCCATGACCATCACCGCCGCCGCCGTGGATCAGCTCACCCCGGGCGAGGCCTACTCGCTCATGGTTGAGCATCCGGCTGCGCGGATGGTGGATGTGCGCACCCTTGCCGAGTGGACCTATGTCGGTTTCCCCGATCTCGGACCGCTCGACCGGTCGTTGTGGCGTATTGAACTGTTCTCTTTTCCGGGCAACCGCCCGAACCACGACTTCGTCGCCCAGCTCGGCCAGCAGATGGCCGCAGACGGCGGTGTGCCCGACCAGCTGCTGTTCATCTGCCGCTCCGGCGCGCGATCGATGACGGCGGCGATGATGGTGGCCGAGGAAGCCCGCACGGGCAGCCTTCCCGGCGGCGGGTCGCCCAGCCGGCTGATCAACGTGGCCGAGGGATTCGAGGGCGACCTCGACCCCCGCGGCCATCGTGGCTCGGTGAACGGCTGGAAGGTCCACGGACTGCCCTGGCGCCAGAATTGACGATGCGGCATGGCGTTCGGACGGGCGGGGTGCCCGTGCGTGGATGCTTTGCCGTTCGAACCGAGACGTACGTGAGAGTGGGACGGGAATGATGCTTGGGACCGGGATGACGTCGTCCAACCGAGAAACACCGCGGATGAACGTCCCCCCTGGCGAGCTCTGGGCGCAGGTCCTGGTGTCGTTGCGCCGCGAACTGGGCGAGGATGCCGTGGCCAAGTGGCTGGGCGATGTCCGGCTGGTCCGCGTCGAGCGCGACCTCGCGATCCTGCGCGCGCCGACGCAGTTCCTGGCCGACTGGGTCGAGCGCTCGTTCGGCAACGCGCTGCTCCGGGCGCTTCGCCCCCACGCGCCGGAGATTCGCCGAATCTCGGTCGAGAGCGCCACGCCGCCCGCTGCCGCCGAGGCCGGCGCCTCCCGCCGCGACGGTGCACGCGATGGGGCCGTGCGCCCGGCGTCGACGCCCGCCACGGTTGTGGCGCCGCCGATGGGCCAGGCGCCGCGCCAGTCGGTCGGCCCCGGCGGCGCGCCCGATGCGGGCGACCTGCCGGGCGCGCCGCCGGTCACCGACCGGCTTGAGAGCGCCCCCCTCGATCCGCGCTATACCTTCGACAGCTTCATCGTCGGCAAGCCGAACGAGCTGGCCCATGCCGCCGCGCGCCGCGTGGCCGAGACGGCGGACGCCACCTTCAACCCGGTCTTCCTCCACGGCGGCGTCGGCCTCGGCAAGACGCACCTGATGCACGCGATCGCCTGGCACCTGCATACCCAGCGCCCGGGCTGCCATGTCGTGTATCTCTCGGCCGAGCAGTTCATGTACCGCTTCGTGCAGGCGCTGCGCTTCCGCGACACGATCACCTTCAAGCAGCAGTTCCGCTCGGTCGATGTGCTGATGGTCGACGATGTCCAGTACATCGCCGGCAAGGACTCGACCCAGGAGGAATTCTTCCACACCTTCAACGCCCTGGTGGACCAGCAAAAGCAGATCGTCCTCTCGGCCGACAACTCGCCCGACCGGATCGAGGGGCTGGAGGAGCGTATCCGTAGCCGCCTGCAGTGGGGCCTCGTGGTCGACATCCACCCGGCCGATTACGAGCTCCGCCTCGGCATCCTGCAGGCCAAGGCCGAGCAGGCGATGTCCGCCCACCCGGATGTCGAGCTCGATCGCAAGGTGCTGGAGGTGCTGGCCCAGCGCATCTCGTCGAACGTCCGCGTGCTCGAGGGCGCGCTCATCCGTCTCTTCGCCCATGCCAGCTATTCCGGCCGTCGCGTCGACATGGAGCTGATGCGCGAGAGCCTGGCCGATCTCCTCCGCACCGCCGAACGCAAGGTGACGATGGACGAGATCAAGCGCCGCGTGGCCGCGCACTACAACCTGCGGCTGAACGACCTGGTCTCGGCCCGGCGTGCCCGCAACGTCGCGCGCCCGCGCCAGACGGCGATGTACCTGGCCAAGATGCTGACGACCAAGTCGCTGCCCGAGATCGGCCGCGCCTTCGGCGGGCGCGACCACACCACGGTCCTGCACGCCGTGCGCAAGATCGAGGACCTCGTCTCGACCGACGCCCAGCTGGCCGAGGACGTCGAGATCCTGCGCCGCACGCTCGAGGCCTGAGGGCCCGCCGCCCCCTCACCCGCCGGGCTGCACTGCCGCCCGAATCGCCGCGATCAGGGTGGTCCGCAGTCGCCTGGCGTCCCTCGCCGTCGCGACCCCGCGCCGGCGGGGGCAGCGGGCGGGGGGCAGCGGGCGGGGGGCAGCGGGCGGGGCGCGGCCGCGGGGCGGGCATCGGCGGAGTGGCATGGGCAGCCGCCCCGATCGCGAAGAGCAGCGCCGCATGGGTGTCGGTCATCGTCCCCGCCCCCCTCAGAGCGCCAGCGTGACCGGGCCGGTCGGGCGCGCGCAACAGATCAGCGCCGTCCGGTCGTCATGCGGCGCCGAGGGCGGGGTCGCGTAGGCGACCGTACCCTCGATGATGCGCGTCGCGCAGGTCCCGCAACTGCCGGAGCGGCAGGAGAAGGGGGCGTCGATGCCGGCCCCCTCGGCGAGGTCGAGGAGCGTCCCGTTGTCGGGGTGCCAGGTCGCTTCGGTGGCGGTCTTCTCGAAATGCACCGGGGCGCTGGCGGGCAGGGGCTCGGCGGGCGCCGGGGCCGTGCCGGCATCGGGCCGGCGCCGGACATTCGCGGGGCCGAAGGCCTCGAAGCGGATCCGGGCGTCCGGGATGCCGAGATCGCGGAGCGTGCCGTAGATCGCGCTCATGAAGCCCGGGGGGCCGCAGAGGTAGACGTCGTAGTCGTCGAGCGGCAGGCGCGACTGGAGGAGCGCCTTGTCGATCCGCCCCTCGTGGTCGTGCGTCTCGCCGAGGACATCCCCCGGGCCCGGGGCAGAGAGCGCGATGGTCGGCGTGAAGCCGGGATGGGCCGCGGCCTTGGCGCGCAGCCACGCCCCGAAGGCCAGCGTCTCGCCGTCGCGCGCGCCGTGGATCAGGCGCAGAGCGGCCGTGTGGCGGTTGCGCCCCTCGTGGACCAGCAGGCTCTCGACCATGGCCAGCATCGGCGTGATGCCGACCCCGGCCGAGATCATGACGATCGGCCGGCCCGTACCCTCTTCCAGCACGAAGTTTCCGCGCGGCGCCTGCGCCTCGATCACGTCGCCGGGGGCGAGGTCGTGGATCGCCCGGCTCGCCCGCCCTTCGGCCTCGCGTTTGACGCTGAGGCGATAGGCCCGGCCGTCATGGGCGCTGGAGAGGGTGTAGGTGCGCATGACCGGCTCGCCCGCGACCGTCAGGCGGATCGGCAGGTGCTGGCCGGGGCGATGGGCGGCGATGCCGCGGCCGTCGGCGGGTTCGAGCCAGACCGAGCGGATCTCGCTGCTCTCGCGCGCGACCCGGGCGACGCGGAAGGGGCGCCAGGCCAGCCGGTCGGCCTCGGCCGCCAGCGCGGCGTCGGCCGCGGCCCAGTCGCCCGTGGCCAGGCTGTTGGGCGAGGTCTCGCCGCCCGCGAAGCCCACCGCCAGCGCGGCGGGGATGCGGATGATCGCCTCGGGGCGCACGCGCCAGAGCCGCTCGGCCCCCGTGAAGGCCGTGACCTCGGGGCCGTCGAACTGGATCTCGGCCATGCCGCTCAGGAACAGCATGTCGCCGGTCGCGAAGTCGATGAAGGTGAGGCCGGCGCGCGGGTCCAGCATCAGGTTGCCGAGCGTGTTGAAGTGCAGGTTGCCGGGATAGTCCGGGATCTCCAGCACGCCGTCGGCAATCCGCACGAAGCCCGGCTTGCCGCCGCGATGCGAGACATCGACGCCGTGGCGCAGGTCCTCGCTCTCGGGCGCGGCGGTGGCGACGAAGAAGGTATCGGCGCCGGCGATCAGCGCCTCGGCCGCCGCGTCCAGCCGGTTCAGCCGCTCGGGCGCGCCGGGGCGGCGTTCGGCGATGTCGGCCGGAGCGCGGGTGTGGATGTATTGCGGGCAGTTGCCGAAGCTCTGCTCGATGTCCAGCGTGAAGCCCGCCGCATCGACCGCGCCCACCCGCGCGCCGAAGCGGTTGCGCCGCCGCGTCTCGAACTGGATGCCGAGCCCGCCGATCCGCGCCCCGGGCCTGAGCGCCTCTCCCACCGGATCGCCGGCCACCGGCGTCAGCCCGACCGTCAGGTGCCCGGGATCGGATGCGGCCATGAAGCCCGGCGTCCCGCCCAGCACCGTCGCCCAGGGGCGCCCCGCCTCGTCCACCGCGCCAAGCACCAGCGTCGTCAGGAGCGCGAAGAAGTCGCGGTGCTGGTCGGTCAGGTGGTCGCGGACGACCCGGCGACCGAGGCCCTCCATCTTCTCCAGCACGCCATAGCGCGCCTGGAGCTGGCGTTCGCCCTCGTGAAAGGGCGTCGCGGTCACGTCGGTCTGCTGGTCGGTCATCGGTCGGTCCTCCCCGGTCGCAGGTGGCGGTCGCAGGTGGCGGTTGCAGGTCGCAGGTCGCAGGTGCAGCTGGCGGGCATCGCAGGGGACGACACGGTGCCGTCCCCGCGGGCGGTCAGGCGCTCAGCCCGACGGCCGTGCGCTGCATCGCCACGAAGCCCTCCAGCGCCTCGATCCGCGCCAGCCAGGACCGGATGGCGGGGAAGTCCGCCAGCGAGACCTCGCCCTCCGGCGCATGGGCGACATAGGCGTAGAGCGCGACATCGGCGATGGTTGCCGAGCCGCCCGCCAGCCAGTCCTGCCCGGCCAGCACCCGCTCCAGCACCGCGAGGAGACGCGCGGCCCTGGCCTTGGCCGCATCGTGGTCCAGCCGGGCGCCGAAGACGGTGACCAACCGCGCGGCGGCCGGCCCGTTGGCGAGCTCGTTGGCCGCGACCGAGAGCCAGCGCTGCACCGTGGCGCGCGTCGCCGGATCGGCCGGGTACCAGTCGCTGCGCCCGCGGCTCTCGGCCAGGTAGACGAGGATGGCGTTCGAATCCGCGATGACGGTTGCGCCGTCCTGCAGCACCGGCACCTGCCCGAACGGGTTCAGCGCCAGGAAGTCGGCGTTCTTGTGCGCGCCGGCGGCGAGATCGACGTCGACGATCTCGGCCGTCTCGCCGATCAGCGAGAGGAACAGCTCGGCGCGGTGGCAGTGGCCCGACAGGGCGTGGCGGTACAGCATGGTCATTCTCGGCCCTTTCCCGTTGCGTGCGGCCGGTGGCGGCCTGTGGCGTTTGGTGTTGGGCAGAGATACCGTCTCCGGATTGGATGATCAGCACCGCCCTGGGCGACAGATCGTCAACGTTCAGGAAACGATCAGGAGGCCGGATGAACGAGGTCGAGGCGGTCCGCGCCTTCATCCAGGTGGCCGAGCAGCGCAGCTTCACCGCCGCCGCCCGCCAGCTCGGCGTCTCCAAGGCGCTTCTCAGCAAGCAGGTCGCTGCCCTCGAGCGCCAGGTGGGTGCGCGGCTGCTCAACCGCTCCTCGCGCACGGTCGTGCCGACCGAGGCGGGCGATGCCTTCATGCGCCGCGCGCGCGATGTCGTGGCGTCCTGGGACATGCTGATGGAGCTGCCGAGCGGTGGCAGCGACCAGCCCTCGGGGCTGCTGCGCATCGCGGGCCCCAAGGTGTTCGGCGAGACGGTGCTGGCCGGCCTGCTGGCGGACTTCCTGCGCGGCCAGCCCAATCTCCGCCTTGACCTCGCGCTCGAGGAACGCCGGGTCGACGTCATTGCCGAGGGGTTCGACATGGCGATCCGCGTGGGCGAGCCCGAGGACAGCCAGATGATCGGCGTGATGCTGACGGCCTTTCCCTATGTCTTCTGCGCGGCGCCCGGCTACCTGGCAGCCCACGGCACCCCTGCCCGGCCCGAGGACCTGCGCCAGCACGACTGCATCGTGAACCGGGCGCTGACGCAGGAGGGGCAGTGGCGCTTCGGCCGGGGCGGCGAGACGGCGCGCCTGGCCCCGCCGGCCCGCGTGTCGGTGATCGGCGACCGACCGGCTGCGGTCTTCGCGCGCGCGGGGCTCGGCGTCGCGCTCTGCATGCGCCGGACGGTCGAGGCCGATCTCGCCTCAGGCGATCTGGTCGCGGTGCTCGAGGACTGGAACGTCTACGACCGCAAGGTCCACGCGCTGATCCCCCATCGCGGCCTGATGCCCGCAAAGACCCGGCTCCTGGTCGACCATCTCAAGCGCCATCTGCAGTGACGGCGGCGCTAGAGCATTTTCCAGCCAGACTGAATCAGTCCGGCGACAAGAAAATGCTCTAGCGCCGCCGTCACTGCAGATGGCGCTTGAGATGGTCGACCAGGAGCCGGGTCTTTGCGGGCATCAGGCCGCGATGGGGGATCAGCGCGTGGACCTTGCGGTCG
>JBCBPG010000185.1:0-7359 GCA_039820865.1 Pseudomonadota bacterium | reverse complement strand
CGCACGGCCGAGCCGCCCCACGCCCGGCCGCCGGGCAAGGCGTGGGGCAAGGCGTGGGGGCGATCACGCGTCCTTGGCGTTCTTGTAGAGGAAGTCGAGGATCTGGGCCTGCTCCTCCTCGGTCACGCCGGCGTTGGGGAACATCGAGTCGGTGATGCTGTCCCATTCCTTCCTGGTGTGGCCCTTGGGGTCGCGGGGGATGTGGCAGAGGGTGCAGCGCTCGTAGAACAGCTTCTCGCCGGGCTCCATCGAGGCGAGGAAGCTCTCGGTCAGCCCCTCGGCGCGCTCCAGCCCGAAGGTCTCGGGCGCGAGGCTGACCACCGCGTCGATCGTCGCCGGTGGCTCGTAGGCGCGGTTCGGCCCCTCGACATCCTCGGCCTTCCTCAACCGCGCGAGGCAGGTATTGGCCGTGGTCGCCTGGCTGAGGCCGGAAGCGCGGCGGCTGGAGGTCAGCGTGTTGATCGAGCCCGAGTTGCAGCGCCCCCGGGTGTCGAAGGAGACCCAGGCGCCCTCGTAGATCGAGACCACGCCCGGCATGATCCTGTCGCTCACCCGTGCGCCCGCGATCACCGTGCCGCGGTCGTTCGAGAGCTCGACCAGGTCGCCGTCGGCGATGCCGCGCTTCTGCGCATCCTCGGTACTGATGCGCACGAATTCGCGGTCCTGGACGTTGAGCTGGTGGCGGAGGTCCGACTGCGCGAACTGCGAGTGGATGCGGTTGTAGGGGTGCGGGCTGACGACATGGACCATGTCGGGCTCGGGCGCGTTGCCGAGGTATTCGGCCGGCTCCAGCCACATGGGCATGGGCGGGCAGTCGTCGAGCGCCATGTCCGCGATCGCCTGGCAGTAGAGCTCGATCTTGCCCGACACGGTGTTGAGCGGGTTGGCCTCCGGGTCCTCGCGGAAATCGCCGTGGCGGACCCAGT
This sequence comes from Pseudomonadota bacterium, assembly GCA_039820865.1. Lineage (GTDB taxonomy): Bacteria > Pseudomonadota > Alphaproteobacteria > Rhodobacterales > Rhodobacteraceae > Thermohalobaculum. The sequence goes on along the minus strand of JBCBPG010000185.1, from coordinate 6,433 downwards.
CGCGCTCCTCCCGCGGCACGGGGATGCGCACGACGCCGCGCTCCCAGAACTCCTCGAAGTCCATCACCTCCGCGGCGGTCGACTTGGAATAGGACGCCTCGACCAGGTCCATCACCTCCCAGCCGTCGGTGTACTGCTGCTCGACGCCGAACATCTGGGCGAGGCGGCGGAAGATCTCCCAGTCATCGAGGCTCTCGCCGAGCGGCTCGATCACCTGCTTCATCGCGTAGACCTTGTCCTTGGAATAGGTCCCGCCCGAGGAGATCTCGTTGCGCTCGAGCGTCGTGGTCGCGGGCAGGACGATGTCGGCAAAGCGCGCCGAGGCGGTCCACCAGGGATCGACGCAGACGACGGTGTGCACCTTCCGCAGCGCGCGCAGCAGTTCGTTGGTGTCCTGCTGGTGCGAGGCGAAGTTGTTGCCCGCGTTGAAGATCATCTGCACGTCCGGGTAGGTGTGCGTGGCGCCGTTGCGCGTGTACTCGGCCCCCGGGTTCTGCAGCATCTCGTTGATGCGCGAGGCGGGACAGGTGGCGAGCACGCGGTTGCGCCCCTGCGGCAGGCCCCCCGGCTGCAGCGCGCGCGAGAACAGCGCGCCGCCCGAGCCCCAGTGCCAGGAGAAGCCGACGCCGCCGCCCGGCAGGCCGATCTGGCCCGTCATGGCCGAGAAGGCGGTGATCGCCCAGTAGGGCATCTCGCCGTGATGCGCGCGCTGGATCGCCCAGGAGCCGGCGAACTGCGTGCGCTTGCGCGCGCAGCTGTCGGCCAGCGCGCGGATCTTCTGCTCCTTGATGCCGGTGATCTTCGAGGCCCAGGCCGGGGTCTTGGCGACGCCGTCGTCATTGCCGGTCAGGTAGTCGATGAACCTGTCGGCGCCGACGGTGTATCTGTCAAGGAATTCCCGGTCATAGCTCCCCTTCTCGTAGACATGGTAGCTCATCGCCAGGAACAGCGCGGTGTCGGTGTTCGGGATGATCTTGATCCACTCGGCATCCAGCCACTCGTCGGTGGTGGTGTATTGCGGATTGATCGAGATGAACTTGACGCCGGCCTTCCTGATGACTTCCCAGCGGGGATACATCGAGTGGTCGGCGGTGCCGCCATCGGCGCGGCCGTTCTTGTGCATGTCGGTGCCGACCATGACGAACTGCTCGCAGTGGCGCAGCATCTGGAACCACGAGGTCTGGCGCGAATAGACCTCCATGTCGCCCAGGACATGGGGCATGACGACCTGCGCCGCACCGCCGGAATAGTCGCCGACCGTGACCGACATGCCGCCGATCAGGTTGAAGAAGCGCCCCTGCAGCACGTTCGGCGTCAGCACGCCGCCATGCGCCCAGCCGCCGTAGGAGGACGAGAAGATGCCCTCGTTGCCATGGGTCTCGATGGTGTCGAGGATCGCCCTGGAGACGAGGCCGAGGGCGGTGTCCCAGTCGACCCGGACGAATTCCTCCCGGGCGCGCAGCTCCGGCCTGCGGTCGCCGTCGAGCCCTTCGAGATAGGACTTGCGGACATAGGGGTAGAGGACGCGGGTCTTTGAGTAGACCCGGCTGACTGCGCCCTCGCTCACCATCTCGGTCGGGCGGGGGTCGAACTCGGTGCGCGGGATGGCCTGGATGAACGCGCCGTCCTCGACCATGGCCCAGAAGGCGCCGTACTGGTCGGCATGGGGCACGAAGCTCACCGCCCGTCCGCCGGGCCCGATGCGCGACGCCGCGCCCGAGGCGGAAAAGGCTGCCAGCGAAAAGGCGCTGCTGCGCAGAAAAGCTCTTCTCGTCAAAGGCATCTGGTTCTCCCGGAGTGTCGAAATGGTCACGGGGCAGAGCGCCGATGATGACACGTCCGCGTGACGTTGTGGCGACCCTTCGCGCGCGAAGCAGCGCGCCCGGGATCAGCCCGCGACAGCCCGCGCGGCCAGGCGGCACGGCCCCGTGCCCGATCCGCGGCCTACCCCCGGCGCCGGATGCGCCGGACCCCGGCCGGCGGTCGCCGCGCCGGACGGGGCCTGCTGCGGCCGGGCGCGGGCAGGGGGCGACGCGTTGACGATCTGTGTCGAAACCGAGGTGCCGTGGGGATTATTCCGTTTTGGCCGCGTTGCGGGTGCGAACGCGAAAAGGCGGTCGCCACCCCCGGGCGCAGACCTCATCTCATCGCCATCCTGCGGGCATGAGGGGATGCACATGGGTGACGAGCACATCTTCGGCAGCATGCTGCTGCCTTTCCTGATCGGCATGTATGCCGTCCACGGCGTGGCGAGCGGTCAGCACGGGCTGCCGATGCTGACGGCGATGGCGGCGCTGTTCGGACTGATGGCGATGACGGGTGATGTCGAGGTAACCGTCTGGATCTGCATCGGTTTCGGGGGCTTCATGGGCTTCCTGGCGGCCGAGACCGGGCGGCTCGCGGCCCGGCCCGGGGCGGACTAGAGCGCTTGCCGACCTGACTGCGTCAGGTCTCGCGCTCCAGGGTGTTTTGTCTGCGGCATTTCCTTGTCGCAAGACTGAGGCAGTCTGGCTGGAAATTGCTCTAGCCGCCGCCGGGATCGCCGCGGCGGCCGTCGCGGGGTCCCGGGGGACCGGCGACGGCGCGCGCGACCGACAGGGATCGGCACAGCGACGGTGAGGCGACGCGGGCGCGGCGCGACCCGGCGGCGTCCGGCTTGTCGGTCACACGGGAATGTTCGCGGAATGTTTGCGTTTCGCGGTCAAGACTGACGTGGGTGGGCAGGGCCAGCGCCTGTCCGCAACGGCGCCGGGGTCAGGGCAGACCGCCGGTATGGCGGATCCACTTCTCGCCGTCGAAATGGATGCCGCATTCCTCCTTGTCCTCGCCCCGCCAGCGGCCGGCGCGCGGGTCCTCGCCCTCGGCGACGCGGCTGGTGCAGGGGTGGCAGCCGATCGAGGGATAGCCGCGTGCGACCAGCGGGTGGCGGGGCAGGGCGTGGGCGTCCATGTAGGCCGCCAGCCGCGCGCCGTCCCAGGCGTGGAGCGGGTTGGCCTTGAGACGCGTCGTCCCCTCCTCGACCTCGAAGGGCGCGAGCGCCGCGCGCGTCGCCGACTGGAACCGCTTGCGCCCGGTGATCCAGGCCGCGAAGGGGCGCAACGCCCGGTCCAGCGGGCGCGTCTTGCGGAGATGGCAGCAGGCGTCGGTGTCGCACCGATGCAGCCGACCCTCGGGGTCGTGGCGCTCGAGATCTTCGGTGTCCGGGCGGATCAGGCGCACATCCGCGAGACCGAGACGGGTCGCGAGCGTGCGCTGGTAGTCGAGCGTCTCGGCGAAGAGGAACCCGGTCTCGAGCATCAGGACGGGCGTCTCCGGCGCGATCCCGGCCAGCATGTGGAGGAGCACCGCGCTCTCGGCGCCGAAGGACGAGACCACCGCGACCTCGCCCGGGTCGTGGATGGCCAGGATTTCCGCCAGCAGCACCTCGGCCGGCGCATCGGCGTGGAGGTCGTTGAGGAGCGCCGCGGTGCGCGCGGCCCCGGGACGGCGCAGGGACAGGGCATCGGGCACGATACGGGCGTCGAGAGGGCGGTTCATCGCCACCTCCTGTCTGACTGTCGCGATGGGGTCGGGCGTCAGCGGCCGGCGGCGCGCCGCCGGTCGAGGATCGAGGCGCGTCCGGCGCCGGTCCTGCCTTCCGCGCAGAGGACGCCGCGCTGGTAGCCGATCGAGAGCGTCGAGAGCTGGGCCAGCCACATCTCGACCGGCTGGCGCGCGGCCACGGCCTCGGGCACCGCGGCCTCGTCGAAGCCGCATTCCAGGAGGTAGGCGAACTGGTCCGAGATCACCGGGCCGGTGGCACGCAGCCGGCCCTCGAAGCCGAGTTCGCGCAGCATCTTGCCGATGGAGAAGCCGCGGCCGTCGGCAAAGCTTGGAAACGCGACCGAGATCAGGTCGAGATCGCCGAAGACAGGCACGATGTCCCGCGGGTCGGTGTCGTTCGGCAGGTGCACGCCGGTGGGCCCGGCCCGGCCCGCGGCCTCGGACAGGCGTGCGCGGGGCAGGATGACGGGGCCGGCGGGCAGGGGGCCGTTGTCGTCAGCGTGGGTCCAGGCGTCCTCGACGGCGCCCGAGCGGTCAACGAGCATCGTAGAGCGCCTCCTTGAACGGGGTCATGCCGACGCGGCGATAGGCCTGCAGGAAGGTCTCGTCGGGGCTCTCGCGGACCTCGATATAGCGGTTCACGATTGTCTCGACCGCGCCCGGCACCTCGTCATAGGCGAAACCAGGCCCGGTGCGGTCGCCGATGGCGGGGCCGTCCGCCGGCTCGCCGCCGAGCGTGATCTGGTAGCTTTCGACCCCCGCCTTGTCGAGGCCGAGGATGCCGATATGGCCCACGTGGTGGTGGCCGCAGGCGTTGATGCAGCCCGAAATCTTGATCGCGAGCGGCCCGATCTCGGCCTGGCGGTCGGTCGCGGCGAAGCGGTTCGAGATCGCCTGCGCCACCGGGATCGAGCGGGCGGTCGCCAGCGCGCAGTAGTCGAGGCCGGGACAGGCGATGATGTCGGTCACCAGCCCGCGGTTGGGTGCGTCGAGCCCGATGCCGGCCAGTGCGCGGAACACCCGGTGCAGGTCGGCCAGCGCCACATGCGGCAGGACGACGTTCTGCTCGTGGGTGATGCGCATCTCGTCGGCCGAATGCGCCTCGGCCAGGTCGGCGAGGACGCGCATCTGCTCGGCCGTCGCATCGCCCGGCACGCCGCCGATGGGCTTGAGCGAGACGGTCGCGGCGCGGTAGCCGGGCACGCGGTGGGCATGGGTGTTCTGCGCGACCCAGGCGGCGAAGGCGGGGTCGATCTTGAGCGCGCGCTGGAAGTTGGCGTCGTCCTCGCTGCGGGGGGCGAGGTCCGGCAGCGCGAAATAGGCGGCGATGCGGTCGTATTCCTCGGCCGGCGCACCGATGCTGTCGCGGTCGATGCGGGCGAATTCTTCCTCGACCTGGGCGCGATACGTGTCGATGCCGATCTCGTGCACCAGGATCTTGATGCGCGCCTTGAACTTGTTGTCGCGCCGGCCGTGCAGGTTGTACACGCGCAGCGCCGCCGTGAGATAGGCGAGCAGGTCGTCCTTGGGCAGGAAGGCGCGCAGCTCCCTGGCGATCATCGGCGTGCGGCCCTGGCCGCCGCCGGCGAGCACGCGGTAGCCGGTCTCGCCCGCCGCGTTGCGCACGATCTGGATGCCGATGTCATGCACGGCGATGGCCGCGCGGTCGGTCTCGCAGCCCGTCACGGCCAGCTTGAACTTGCGGCCGAGGAAGGTGAACTCCGGGTGGAGTGACGACCACTGGCGGAGCAGCTCCGCCGTGATGCGCGGGTCCTCGATCTCGTCCGGCGCCACGCCCGAGAGCGGGTCCGAGGTCACGTTGCGGATGCAGTTGCCCGAGGTCTGGATGGCATGCATCTCGACCGAGGCGAGGTCGTCCAGGATCGCCGGCACGTCCCGAAGCCGCGGCCAGTTGAACTGGATGTTCTGGCGCGTGGTGAAGTGGCCGTAGCCGCGGTCATAGGTCTCGGCGATATGGGCCAGCATGCGCATCTGGCGGCTGGCGAGCGTGCCGTAGGGGATGGCGACGCGCAGCATGTAGGCGTGCAGCTGCAGGTAGAGCCCGTTCATCAGCCGGAGCGGCTTGAACTCGTCCTCGGTCAGCGCGCCGGCGAGGCGACGCTCGACCTGGGTGCGGAACTCGGCCGTGCGTTCGGCGACGAAGCGGTGGTCGAACTCGTCGTAGCGATACATCGCGGATCTCCGGACGGGCGGTCACAGGACAGCTGCGCCGCGCCACAGATGGGCACGGGTCGCGGGCGGGGCCAGTATCCGTTTGAGACGGCCGGGCCGGCTTGGTCCGGCCCTGCGGCGGCTGTCGCCGGGCGCCTAGGCGGCGCGGCGGAGCGCGGCGACGGCCTCGGGGCCCACGGGCATGGTGGTGTCGCGCGTGGCCTTGATCTGCTCGCGGCGCTTGACCGGCCAGGGGCCGGCGGCCTCGACCGTGACGGCGACGTCGTAGGGGCCGACGACGAGGTTGGCGGCGACGCCGGCCCGGGCGGCGTCCTCCAGCACGGCCTTCTCGGCCTCGTCCGCGGCGACGCGGGCGGCGCGGATGTCGCGCACCCAGCCCTCGGCGCCGAGATAGACGGTGTCGCCCTCGACCAGGTCGTTGGCGGTGAAGACGACGGGCGCGAATGCCTTGGCCATAGGGGCCTCCGTGGGCTGTGCGATGCCGTGATGGGCAGCGCAGGATCCGGGTTGAACGCGACATAGCGGCTTCTGCTGGGATATTCAATGAATCACATCAGAATGCGCAACACGAAAATATATAACAGTTGATAGCTGTGTAATATGTCCGGTGGCGGGACGCGGTTGATGCGGCGGGGTCGGGCGCGCTAGGCGGAGTTGATGAACCGCATCGATCGTCGCTATGCCCGGCCCATCCCCT
>JBCBPG010000184.1:0-7360 GCA_039820865.1 Pseudomonadota bacterium | reverse complement strand
TGCGGGCGACCTCGCGCAGGTCCTCGATCCGGCCGTTGGTGCAGGAGCCGATGAAGACCGTGTCGATCTCGATCTCCTCGAGCCGGGTGCCGGGCTCGAGCCCCATGTAGTCGAGCGAGCGCCTGGCGGCCGCGACCTTGGCCCCCGCGAAGTCCTCGGGGTGGGGCACCGCGCCGGTGATCGGCAGGACGTCCTCGGGGCTGGTGCCCCAGGTGACGACGGGCGAGATGGCGGCGGCGTCGAGGACGAGTTCGCGGTCGAAATGCGCGCCCTCGTCCGACTTCAGCGTGCGCCAGTGCGCGACGGCCATGTCCCACATCTCGCCCTTGGGTGCGCGGGGGCGGCCCTCGACATAGTCGATGGTCTTCTGGTCGGGCGCGACCAGGCCTGCGCGGGCGCCGCCCTCGATCGCCATGTTGCAGACGGTCATGCGGCCCTCGATCGAGAGCGCCTCGATCGCCTCGCCGCAGTACTCGATGACGTGGCCGGTACCGCCGGCGGTGCCGGTCTCGCCGATGATCGACAGCGTGATGTCCTTGGCCGTGACACCGTTCGGCAGCGTGCCGCGGACCTCGACGCGCATGTTCTTCGACTTCTTCTGCACCAGCGTCTGGGTCGCGAGCACGTGCTCGACCTCGGAGGTGCCGATGCCGTGGGCGAGCGCGCCGAAGGCGCCATGCGTCGCCGTGTGGCTGTCGCCGCAGACGATGGTCATGCCGGGCTGGGTCATCCCCTGCTCGGGCCCGATGATGTGCACGATGCCCTGGCGGCGGTCGGCGACGTCGAAGAGCTCGATGCCGAAGTCATGGGCGTTCTTGCGCAGCGCCTCGACCTGGATGCGGGACTGCTCGTCCTTGATGCCCTCGAGCCGCGTGGGATCGGTCGGCACGTTGTGGTCGGGCACGGCGAGGGTCGCGCCGGGATGGCGGACGGGGCGGCCGGCCATGCGCAGCCCCTCGAAGGCCTGCGGGCTGGTGACCTCGTGCACGAGGTGGCGGTCGATGTAGAGGAGGCAGGTGCCGTCCTCGGCTTCGTGGACGACATGCGCGTCCCAGATCTTGTCGTAGAGCGTCTTGGCCATGGGATCGGTCTCCGGCTGGGGTCGAGGGGGGCTGCGGGCTGCGGGCTCTGCGCTCACCCCTCGGGATGATGGAGGACGCGTCCGAAGAACCGCCCGGGCAGGCGCCGGTGGTCAGTCAGGTCGCGGATGGGGCCTCTGCACATCACGCGGCGCCTTCTACTCCCGCGCCTCGGCGACGGCAACGGTCAGCCGTCGGGGAGACGCTCCGGCACGAGAGCGCCCGGACGGCGACAGCACCGCATCGCCCCATGTCGCGACGCGTTCATTGTGCCAGGCGCGGTTTCTGGTACCCTTTGTTTGCTGTATCGACGGGGGGGACTCATGAAGCAGCCGAAATTTCTGACACGGGCATTCATATCGGGAGCCGCCCTCGCGGCGGCGCTCATCACTGCCCTTCCCGCGGAGGACGCGGGCGCCGTCGTCATCGAGGCGGAGGACGCCGCGCTGGTGGCGAATGACGGCTGGCTCGAGAGTACCGGAGCTGTCTTTAGTGGTGGCGAGGGGCGTGTCGCTTCCAGCGGTCAACAGATCGGCAGCACGCTTACCCTCGGTTTCGTCGGCGATTTTTTCCGAGTGATCGGCGGTCAGGAGCCCGATTCCAACAGCCCCATCACAGTGTCCGTGATCATCGATGGCGCCGACCTGGGCACACTGGCGACCCAGAACTCTGGCGGTGGTTTCCTCTTTGGCCAGACGATCTTCGAAACTTCCGGGCTTGGAAGCGGTCGGCACACAGCCGTGCTCAGGGTCGACGCGCTGCCTGTATCGCAGCCGGTCGGAAGGGCCCAGGTCGATTTCTTCGAGGTGCAGGCCGTCCCGCTGCCGGCGGGCGGGGTGCTGCTGATCGGTGGTCTCGGCGCGCTGCTCGCAGCCCGCAGGCGCCGCACCGCCTGAGGCCGGTCACGGGCTGGTCGGCGCGCGGGCGAGGATGAGCGCGTCGGCGCGGCTGCCGTCCGGGCGGCGGTAGCGCGTAGGGTGGGCGATCCGCCCACCGTTGATCAGGCGAGGGGGCGGCGGAGGACGAGGGCGTCCGTGCGGCCGTAATAGGCAGGGCGGCGGCCGACCTCGGCAAAGCCCGCGCGGGCATAGAGGGCGCGGGCGGGGGCGTTGTCCTCGGCCACCTCGAGAAAGGCGGTGCGGGCGCCGCGGCGGGCGGCCTCGGCGAGGGCCATGTCGAGGAGCGCGCGGGCGAGGCCGCGGCGCCGGGCGGCGGGCACGACGCCGAGATCCAGGATCTCGGCCTCGTCGGCGGCGAGGCCGAGGAGGATGAGGCCCTCGGCGAGCCCGTCGTCGGCGACCGCGAGACCGCGGGTGGCGAGGGCGCGGAGGTCGTCCTCGCACCACGCCCCGCCGGCGCTAAGGGCCGAGGCGGCGAGGCGCGCGAGCGCCGGCGCCGTTGCGGCGTCGGGGCGGAGGACGCAGAGGGGCGGCAGGCCGGCGGGGCAGTTCATGCGCGGCGTCCTGGCCAGCGGTTCGGGCGGTCAGTCGAGAAGCGGCGGGGGCGGCTCGCGGGGCGGGTCGGCGTCGGCGTCGCGGAGGTAGAGGGGCGCTGGCATCGGGCCGGGCGCGGCGCGGGCGGCGATGGCAGCGGTGATCGCGGGGTCGGCGAGTCCCTGGGGCGCGAGGTCGGGCGTGAGGCCCGCGGCGGCCCAGCCGTCGCCGAGGCGGACGTCGGTGGCGGCATCCTCGCCCGCGGCTAGGGCGGCGAGGGCATCGGTCGCGAGGAAGGCGGGTTCGCCGAGGGGCGCGAGATCGGGGGCGAAGCGCTGCAGGAAACTGCCGCCGCGCCCGGCGAGGGCGACGGCCATGGGGCGGCTTTCGGCCCAGCCGACCTTGTCCTCGACGGCGCGGGGGCGGGTCGCGGCGGGGCCTTCGGGCGGCAGCAGCGGCTCGCTGGAGCCTGCCGAGCGCATGCAGGCGATCCAGGCGGGGCGGGCGATGGCGGCGGCGACGGCCTCGAAGCGGGTCACGCCGACCGCCGGCACGCCGCGGCCGAGCGCCAGGCCCCGCGCCGCCGCCACGCCCACGCGCAGGCCGGTGAAGGAGCCGGGGCCGGTGCAGACGGCGATGCGGTTGAGGCTCTCCAGCCCGAAGCCGGCCTCGGCCAGCGCGGTCTCGATCAGCGGGAAGAGGCGCTCGGCATGGCCGCGGGCCATCGGCTCGACCGCGCGGGCGACGATGCTGTCGCCGGCGATCAGGGCGACGGCGCATTGCCCGGCCGAGGTGTCGATGCCGAGGATCACGGTGTGCCTCCGGAGCAGGGGGTGCTGGCAGCGGCAAGCGCGGCGCGGGCGGTGGCGTCGCTGCGGGGCAGGTCGTCGGCGATGTGAAGCCAGGTGAGGCGCGAGGCGGCGTGGGCGTGGACCTCGGGCACGACCTCGCCCGCCTGGTCCAGCACGCCGAGGGGCACGTAGGTCTGGCCCGGCAGGTAGTCGAAACATGCGGCCATGGGCGAGCCGCAGGCCGGGCAGTTCCAGCGCTGGACGCCCTCGACCGCCGAGCGGGGGCCGGGATCGGGGGTGAGCGTGACGCTGTCGAAGGCGGCGAAGGCGGCCGCTGGCGCGCCGGTCCAGCGCCGGCAGTCGGCGCAGTGCCACCAGGCCGCCGTCAGCGGCGCGCCCGCCGTGAGGGTCGTCGCACCACAGTAGCAGCGGCCGGTGATCACGCCCCGGGCCCCGCGTCCCGGGGTCAGACCCCGACCGGGCGCACCTCGGTCACCTCGGGGATGTAGTGGCGGAGCAGGTTCTCGATCCCGTGCTTCAGCGTCAGCGTCGACGAGGGGCAGCCGGCGCAGGCGCCCTGCATGTGGAGATAGACGACGCCGCGCTCGAAGCCGTGGAAGGTGATGTCGCCACCGTCCTGGGCGACCGCCGGGCGGACGCGGGTGTCGAGCAGCTCCTTGATCTGCACCACGATCTCGCCGTCCGGGCCGTCATGCTCGGCATGGCCGACCATGGGCCCCTCGCCCTGCATGACCGGCAGGCCCGACTGGTAGTGCTCCATGATCGCGCCGAGCAGCGCGGGCTTGATGTGGTCCCAGGCGGTCTCGGCGCCCTTGGTCACTGTGATGAAGTCGGGACCGAGGAAGACGCCGGTGACGCCGCCAACGCCGAACAGCCGCTCGGCCAGCGGCGAGGCCGAGGCACCCTCGGGCGAGGGGAAGTCGGCCGATCCCGCCTGCATCACGGCACGGCCGGGCAGGAACTTGAGCGTCTGCGGGTTGGGCGTGGCTTCGGTCTGGATGAACATCGCGTCTCTCCCGTTTGGACCAGACTTGGCCCGGCCCGCGCGGGAAATCAAGAACGATTCTAAACTGGGCCCGGGCATCCGGCGCATGCCGCCTCGCGCGGCTCTCAACCTTGCGCTAGTCTCGATGGTCTAGCATTCGACGCGCCGCCAGCAAGGGCCGGCGCAAGGCGAGGAGGGCGCCATGGGCTGGACGCGCGTGCCCGGTATCCCGCGGCGTGAACGGCCGCTGCGGCCGGATCCCGATCTGATATGGCGCGAACGGGGCGGCACGCTGCTGACCCCGGTCGAGAAGCGACTGCTCGAGCGGCGCCAGGCGGAGATGCGCGCGCGCACTGAGGCGCGGACGCTGGTGCCCGCGGATATCGAGGACCTCGAGCGGCGGATGCTGGCCGAGCGCGCGGTCGAGGAGAACCTGGCCCGCGGCCGGGTGATCACGGCGCACGAGGTCCGCAAGGCCACCGACCTGCGCAGCTGGGGGGCCGAGCGGGGGCGCATCCGCTTCCCGCCCTTCGACTGCGTGATCTGCACGCTCGCCCGCCAGCTCGGCCTCGGCATCGCCGCGCTCTTCACCCCCTTCGGCCTCTACGCGCTGCTCGTGCTGGTGGTACTCTAGGCCGCGGCCGGACGATCCTGTCCTGCTGTCAGCCCGGCGGACGGCGCGCTCTCGGCGCCGCACGGGGCGCGCGATGGCCACCCGGTCAAGGGACCCCTCACCGATGGCAGGCATCGCAACCCGGAAGCGCGGCCCCCGCGCGGTCGAAGAGGCCAGGCGGCTTTACCTGCTCACCGTGTCCTCCGACGCATCGGTCGACGAGCGCGAGGCGCGTCTGATGTCGGCCATGCCGGAGCTTCGCGCCGACCGCTCGCCGGATCGCAAGGCGCCCGGCAACGCGCGCAGGCTGTGCACGGACCTGCGGATCGGGCACCTCAAGGTCATGCTGGGCGATGGCGAGACCGAGATCATGCTGAAATCGCCCGCCGCGCGGTCACCGGGCGAACTGGCCGATCTGGTCGGGACGCTGCTGCCGGCGATCGGCGGTGCGGTGACGCTGCGCCAGGGCACCACCAGCGACCCGGCCGTCATCGCCGCCGACCTGATCGCCGGGGCCGAGGCGACCGCCGATCACGTGGGCCGGCTGACCGCGCCGGACATCCGGGTCTTCTGGGCCAACCGGGTCGGGGCGCTGGCGATGGGCGCGCTCGTGCTCTACGCGCTCGCCATGGCCTGGGGCGGCGGATGGCCGGGCTGGGGCGCCGCGGCGGCGAGCGCGCTGCTGCTGGCGGTCTATGGCGGGGGCATGGCCTACCCCGTCCTGCGCGCGGGTGGCATCGGCCGGGTGACGAACCAGGGCGAGCAGGGCCGGGCCCTCCTGCTGCTGCTCTCCGGCCTCGTCGCCCTCATCCTCGCGGCGGTCCTGATCAACCCCTGAGCCGGATGAGCGCGCCGCCTGCCGGCACCGGTCCGCCGTCGGCCGACCGTGCCTGTCCATGGAATCACCCGAAATGGCCCCCATGCTGGCGCCGAGACGGGGACAGGTATGCTGCAGCACTCACACAGCCTGGAGTTCTACGGGGCCAACCCGTCGATCGAGGTGGTCGAGACCCCGCGCGGCTACCGTGTCACAGCGGTCGAGAGCCGCTCGTTCGTGGCGCGGGCGGGCTCGCTTCTCCTGCTCGTCTTCTGCCTGACCTTCCTGGGCGCGGGCGTGGCCGTCTGGTTTCTGCCGGACAGCGCCTTCGACGGCGACCCGGGGCTGCTCAAGACCATCGTGACCGCTGCCACCTGGGTGATTTTCGGGCCCATGGTCTACTTCAACTTCATCAACACGACGAAAATGGCGATCGAGATCGATCTGTCGTCGCGGGTTCTCCACCAGGTATTTCTTGACCGACACGGGCGAGAGAAGAAGCGGCGCAGCGTTGATTTCACCGATGTTGACGACCTGGAGTTGCGCTCCAACGACACGATCGCCGATGAAGCTTCGGTGGCCGTGCTGTCGAAATATGGGCAGATCTATCTTCGGCTGGACGCGCGACGGGGTCTCTCGCTGGTCTGGGGAGACATGTCGGACCTGCGGCATGTCTGGCTGCAGATGCGGCGCGATATCCTGGATCGCCGGGCATAGGCTGCCGCGCGTTCGCCGACCGGGCCCGGTCACGCCACCCCGACGTCGACCCCTCGAACCATCGACGTTTCCGCCTCCGCCTCCGGAAACTTGCGCGACCTCGGCGCAGCGGCGCATGACTGGCGCTGGAGGGACAGCGCGATGCAGTCTGGCGCCATACCGCGACCGATCCAGACGAGACGGCTCTGTCTCAGGGCGCACGAAGTCGCCGACTTTCCCGACCTTCGCGCCATGTGGGCCGATCCCGCCATCGTGCGCCACATCGATGGCGCGCAGACGGATGCGCAGTCCTGGTCCCGCCTGCTGCGCTACCGGGGCCACTGGGCGCTCCTCGGCTTCGGCTACTGGGCCGTTGTCGAGCGCGGGACCGGGCGGTATCTCGGCGAGGTCGGCTTCGCGGACTACCGCCGCGAGATCTACCCCCCGTTCGACAGCATGCCCGAGGCCGGATGGGTGATGGCGTCGCACGCCCATGGCCGCGGCCTGGCCCGCGAGGCGATGGACGCAGCCCTCGACTGGATCGACACCAACAACGCCGCGACCCGGACGGTGGCGATGATCGCCCCGGAGAACGCCGCCTCGCTGCGCCTCGCCGCCGCCCTCGGCTACGCGCACACGCGGACCAGCACCTACAGGGGCAACGACGCCCTCATCGTCGAGCGTCCCCGCCACGGCCGCGCCGAGGGCTGACCGGCCCTCAGCTGATCTCGTCGATGCGGTCGAGGGAGAGGGTGCCGGGGACGACGGTGACGGGGACGCGCATGCGCGCGCCGAGCTTGCCGACGAGCTGGCTGACGAGCGGGCCGGGGCCGTCCTTCTCCTCGCCCGCGCCGAGGACGAGGACGCCGATCTCGGAGTCCTCGCGGATGTCGTCCAGCACCTCCTCGACTGCGTGACCCTCGCG
>JBCBPG010000183.1:0-7369 GCA_039820865.1 Pseudomonadota bacterium | reverse complement strand
GGTGCACAGGACTTCGCCGCCGACGTTCTCGGCCCGCGCGCGGTGGTCGGACATGACCCCGCGGTTGGTCGAGACGATCGCGACGCCGAGCCCGTTGCGCACCATCGGGACCGCCCTGGCGGCCGAGTAGCTGCGCCGGCCGGGGGTCGAGATGCGCTTCAGCTCCTTGATCGCGGGCTGGCCATCGAAGTACTTCAGCGCGATCTCGAAGACCGGCTTGTGCGGCTCGGGCTCCGCGCGCTCGTAGCCGCGGATGTACCCTTCCTCGACCAGCACATCGAGCACCCAGCCGCGCAGCTTTGAGGCCGGCGTCATCACGGTGGTCTTGTTGCGCATCTGGGCGTTGCGGATGCGGGTCAGCATGTCGCCGAGCGGATCGTTCAGGCTCATCTCTCCCCCCTCACCAGCTCGACTTGACCATGCCGGGCACCTGGCCGACCGAGGCCAGGTCGCGCAGCGCGATCCGGCTCATCCGGAGCTTGCGGTAATAGGCCTTCGGGCGGCCCGAGACCTCGCAGCGGTTGTGCAGGCGCGTCGCCGACGAGTTCCGCGGCAGCTTCGCCAGCTTGAGGCGCGCCTTGAACCGCTCCTCCATCGGCCGATCGCCGTCCTTGGCGATCTCCTTCAGCGCAGCGCGCTTCTCGGCGTACTTCTTGACCAGGCGCTGGCGCTTCAGCTCGCGCTGGACCATGGAAACCTTAGCCATGCTCTCTCTCCCCGCGCTCAGTTCCGGAAGGGCATGTTGAAGAACTTCAACAGTGCCTTCGCCTCGGCGTCCGTCGACGCCGTGGTACAGATGATGATGTCCATTCCCCACATCTGATCGATCTTGTCGTAATCGATCTCGGGGAAGATGATGTGCTCACGGATGCCCATGGCGTAGTTGCCGCGACCGTCGAAGCTGTTGCCGCTCACGCCGCGGAAGTCGCGGATGCGCGGCATCGCCACGGTCACGAGGCGATCCATGAAGTCGTACATGCGATCACGGCGCAGCGTCACCTTGACGCCAAGCGGCATCTCCTCACGCACCTTGAAGCCGGCGATCGACTTCTTGGCCCGCGTGATCACCGGCTTCTGGGCCGCGATCTTCATCAGATCGTCGTGCGCCGCCTTGATCTTCTTCGAATCGCCGACCGCCTCGCCGACGCCCATGTTCAGGACGATCTTGTCGAGCGAGGGGATCATCATGTCGTTCTTGTAGGAGAACTCCTCCCGCATCTTCGGGCGGATCTCCTCGCGATAGATCGTCCGCAGCCGCGGGACGTAGACCGATCCGTCAGCCATCGATGACCTCCCCCGACTTCTTGGCGTAGCGCACCTTGGTGCCGTCCTCCTGGATGCGGAAGCCGACACGGGTCGGGCCGCCGTCCTTGGGATCGACCAGCGCCAGGTTCGAGACCTGGATCGGCGCCTCCTTGGGGATGCGCCCGCCCTGGCTCGCCTGGCTCTGCTTGGTGTGGCGGGTGACCATGTTGATGCCCGACACGACCGCGCGGTTCTCCTTGGGCATCATGAGGGTGATCTCACCCTCCTTGCCCTTGTCGCGGCCGGTCAGGACCACGACCTTGTCGCCCTTCTTGAGCTTCGCCGCCATCACAGCACCTCCGGCGCCAGCGAGATGATCTTCATGAAGTTCTTCGCGCGGAGCTCACGCACCACGGGGCCGAAGATGCGCGTGCCGACCGGCTCGAGGTTGTTGTTGAGGATGACCGCGGCGTTGCGGTCGAAACGGATCACGGTGCCGTCCTCGCGGAAGACTTCCTTGGCGGTGCGCACGACGACGGCCTTGCGCACGTCGCCCTTCTTCACGCGCCCGCGCGGAATGGCTTCCTTGACCGAGACCACGATGATGTCGCCGACGCTCGCGTACTTGCGCTTGGCGCCGCCCAGCACCTTGATGCACTGGACCCGGCGCGCGCCGGAATTGTCGGCGACGTCCAGATTGGACTGCATCTGGATCATGCTAGCTCTCCCGACCTGCGGAGCCCTGCCCCGCGGTTTCGATGAGCTGGGATGTCAGGAGGGTCAGACGACCCGCTCGACAACCTCCCAGCGTTTCGTCTTTGAGATCGGCGCGCATTCCTGAATGCGCACGGTCTCGCCCACCTTGAAGGCGTTGTCGGCGTCATGCGCGCGGTACTTCTTGGTGCGCTTGACGGTCTTCTTCATCAGCGGGTGCGTGAATCGACGCTCGACCAGCACGGTCACGGTCTGCGCGTTCTGATCGCTGACGATCACGCCCTGCAGGATACGCTTCGGCATCTCAGTTCCCCGCCTCGGCCACACCGGCCGCGTCACGGGCCTTCTCGTTCAGGATGGTCTTCACGCGCGCGACGTCGCGGCGCACGATGCGCACGCGGCCCGTGTTCTCCAGCTGGCCGGTCGCCTGCTGGAAGCGCAGGTTGAAGGCCTCCTTGCGCAGCGTCTCGAGCGTCTCGCGCAGCTCGTCGGGCGTCTTGCCCCTCAGTTCAGTCGCGTCCATGTCCCGTCTCTCAAAAAACACCGGATGGCCCCTCGCCCTGTCGGCAGGGTCACCATGAGCCCGGTGGCGTCGTTGGAGCGCGCCCTCTACTCCCAATGCCCAGCCTTGGCAAGGCCGGAAGTCATGCAGGGCGCGCAAATCCGCCCGGCCCGGAGCCTGTGCCCCGGGCCTGGCCCTTACCAGTCTTCCTTCACGACCACGCGGGTCTGCACGGGCAACTTCATCGCCGCCAGGCGCAGCGCCTCGCGGGCGATCGGTTCGGCCACGCCGTCGATCTCGAACATGATGCGGCCCGGCTTCACCTTGGCCGCCCAGTACTCGACCGAGCCCTTGCCCTTACCCATGCGCACCTCGGTCGGCTTCTGCGTGACCGGGACGTCGGGGAAGATGCGGATCCACACGCGGCCCTGACGCTTCATGTGACGCGTCATGGTCCGGCGCGCGGCCTCGATCTGGCGTGCGGTGACCCGCTCCGGCGTCACGGCCTTGAGACCGTAGGACCCGAAGTTGAGCTCCGAGCCGCCCTTGGCCAGGCCATGGATCCGGCCCTTGTGCTGCTTGCGGAATTTCGTGCGCTTCGGCGACAGCATTTCTCAGTCCTCCTCAGCGGTCCCGGTCGCGATCGCGATCACGGCGACCGCCGCCCGGCCGACCGCCGCTCGGGCCGCCTTCCTGACGCTCCTGCTCCAGACGGTCGCGCGCCGACGGATCGTGCTCGAGGATCTCGCCCTTGAAGATCCACACCTTGACGCCGATGATCCCGTAGGCCGTCTTCGCCTCGGCCAGCGCATAGTCGATGTCGGCGCGCAGCGTGTGCAGCGGCACCCGACCCTCGCGATACCACTCGGTCCGCGCAATCTCGGCCCCGCCCAGGCGACCCGCACAGTTGATGCGGATGCCCTGCGCGCCCATGCGCATCGAGTTCTGCACCGAGCGCTTCATCGCGCGCCGGAAGCCGACGCGACGCTCGAGCTGCTGGCAGATGTTCTCGGCCACCAGCTTGGCGTCGAGCTCGGGGCGGCGGATCTCGACGATGTTGAGATGCAGCTCCGAGGAGGTGAGCTTGGCCACCTTCTGGCGCAGCTTCTCGATATCGGCGCCCTTCTTGCCGATGATCACGCCGGGGCGGGCCGTGTGGATCGTCACACGGCACTTGCGGTGCGGCCGCTCGATCGTCACGCGGCTGACGCCGGCCTGCCCGCACTCCTTCTTGATGAACTCGCGGATCCTCAGATCCTCGTGCAGGAGCTGGCCGTATTCCTTGCCGTCCGCGAACCAGCGGCTGTCCCAGGTGCGGTTGATGCCGACCCGCAGGCCGACCGGATTGACCTTGTGACCCATCAGGCCTGCTCCTCTACCTGGCGGACCTTGATCGTGAGCTGGCTGAACGGCTTCTCGATCCGGCCAAAGCGGCCGCGACCGCGCGGACGCCCGCGCTTCAGAACCATGTTCTTGCCCACATAGGCCTCGGCCACGACCAGCTCATCGACATCGAGCCCGTGGTTGTTCTCGGCGTTCGCGATCGCCGACTGCAGCGTCTTCTTGACGTCCGCCGCGATGCGCCGCTTGCTGAAGGTCAGCGCCGCCAGCGCCTTCTCGACCGGCATGCCGCGGATCATGCCCGCCACCAGGTTGAGCTTCTGCGGGGATGTCTTCAGCATCCTGTTCATCGCCATCGCCTCGTTCTCGGCGACGCGGCGCGGGTTTTTCTCCTTGCCCATCTCCGATTACCTCCGCTTGGCCTTCTTGTCGGCCATGTGGCCGTAGTAGGTGCGCGTCGGCGAGAACTCACCGAACTTGTGCCCGATCATGTCCTCGGAGACGTTCACCGGAACATGCTTCTTGCCGTTGTGCACACCGAAGGTCAGCCCCACGAATTGCGGCAGGATGGTCGAGCGACGCGACCAGATCTTGATGACTTCGTTACGACCCGACTCGCGCGACTTCTGTGCCTTCTTGAGCACGTAGCTGTCGACGAACGGACCTTTCCAGACGGAACGCGGCATCTCGTCCCCTTATTTCTTCTTGCGCGCGTGACGCGAGCGCAGGATCAGTTTGTCGGTGCCCTTGTTGCTCCGGGTCTTGCGGCCCTTGGTGGGCTTGCCCCAGGGGGTCACCGGGTGACGGCCGCCCGACGTCCGGCCCTCGCCGCCGCCATGCGGGTGATCGATCGGGTTCATCGCGACGCCGCGGACGGCGGGGCGCTTGCCCTTGTGGCGCGTGCGGCCGGCCTTGCCGAAGTTCTGGTTCGAATGGTCGGGGTTCGAGACCGCGCCCACCGTCGCCATGCACTCCTGGCGCACCATCCGGAGCTCGCCCGAGGAGAGCCGGATCTGCGCATAGCCGCCGTCACGACCGACGAACTGGGCGTACTGCCCGGCCGCGCGTGCGATCTGGCCGCCCTTGCCGGCCTTGAGCTCGACATTGTGCACGATCGTGCCGATCGGCATGCCCGAGAACGGCATCGCGTTGCCCGGCTTGATGTCGGTCTTCGCGCTGGCGAGCACCGTGTCGCCTTCGCTCAGCCGCTGGGGTGCGAGGATATAGGCGAGCTGCCCGTCCTCGTAGCGGATGAGCGCGATGAAGGCCGTGCGGTTCGGATCGTACTCGATCCGCTCCACCGTCGCCGGCACATCGTGCTTGCGCCGCTTGAAGTCGACGATGCGGTAGAGCCGCTTGGCCCCGCCGCCGATCCGCCGCGCCGTGATCCGTCCGGTATTGTTGCGCCCGCCCTTCTTCGAGAGACCCTCGGTGAGGGTCTTCTCGGGGCGGCCCTTCCACAGTGCCGAACGGTCGATCAGAACCAGCCCGCGCTGGCCCGGCGTCGTCGGGTTGAATGTTTTCAACGCCATGCTTGCTGTCCACCGTCTTGGTTGTCGTCCCGGCGGTGCGCTCCACGCACCCTACGCGACCCGCGGCCCGCAGGGTGCGTGTCAACGCACCGTCAGAGACCCGTCGTCACGTCGATCGAGTGCCCCTCCTCGAGGGTCACGTATGCCTTCTTCACCTCGTCCCGCTGGCCGAGACGACCGCGGAAGCGCTTGACCTTGCCCTGGGTGCGGACGGTGTTGACCGCCTTCACCTTGACGCCGAAGAGCGTCTCCACCGCCTCCTTGATCAGCGGCTTGGTCGCCGCCTTGGCGACCTCGAAGACCACGGCGTTGTATTCGCCCGCCAGGGTCGCCTTCTCGGTGATGATCGGCTTGCGGATCACCTCGTAGAGTTCGGCCTTCGCGGTCATCACGCGGTCTCCTCAACAGGGGCTTCGGGCGCCTCCGCCGCCGGCTTCGGCGCAAACCGCGCCTCGACCGCGGCCAAGCCCGAACGCGTCAGCACCAGCGTGTCGTTCTTCAGGATGTCGTAGACATTCGCCCCGGCGCCTGCGAGCAGGTGCACCTGGTCGAGGTTGCGCGCCGCCCGCTCGAAGTTCGCGTCGAAGTCGGCGCCGTCGATCACCAGGGCGCGCTTCCAGCCGAGCGCCTCGACCTTCTCGCGCAGCACCTTGGTCTTGGGCGCATCGATGGCCGCGGTCTCGAGCACCACGACCTTGCCCTCGCGGGCCTTGGCCGACAGCGCCATCTTGAGACCCAGCGCGCGGACCTTCTTGGGCAGCTCGTGCGCATGGCTGCGCGGCTTCGGACCGAAGGCGCGGCCGCCCTTGCGGAACTGCGCCACCGCCCGGTCGCCGTGACGGGCACCGCCGGTGCCCTTCTGGCGATAGATCTTCTTGGTCGAGTAGCTGACCTCGCCGCGCGACTTCACGCGGTGCGTGCCCGCCTGACGACGCGCCAGCTGCCAGCGCACGACGCGGTGCAGGATGTCCGCGCGCGGCTCGACGTCGAAGATCGCGTCGGGCAGCTCGGCCTCGCCGGCGCCCGCGCTGTCGATCGTGATCACGTCGATCTTCATGCCTCGTCACTCCCCTCGGCCGCCTCGGCGGCACCTTCGGGCGCGGCCGGCTGACGGATGGCGCCGGGCAGGACGAGGTTGTCGGGCGTCGGCTTCTTGACCGCGTCCTTGATCGTCACCCAGCCGCCCTTCGAGCCCGGGACGGCGCCCTTGACCATGATCAGCCCGCGCTCGATGTCGGTGCGCACGACCTGCAGGTTCTGCACCGTCACGCGCGCCGCGCCGAGATGGCCGGCCATCTTCTTGCCCTTGAACACGCGGCCCGGATCCTGGCACTGGCCGGTCGAGCCGTGGCTGCGGTGGCTGATCGACACGCCGTGCGAGGCGCGCAGACCGCCGAAGTTGTGCCGCTTCATGGCACCCGCGAAGCCCTTGCCGATCGAGGTGCCCGCCACGTCGACGAACTGGCCCTCGAAATAGTGGTCGGCGGTCAGCTCGGCGCCCACCTCGATCAGGTTCTCGGGGCTCACGCGGAACTCGGCGAGCTTGCGCTTGGGCGCGACCGAGGCCTTGGCGAAGTGGCCGCGCATCGGGCGCGACACGTTCTTGGCCTTGGCCGTGCCCGCGCCCAGCTGCAGCGCGGTGTAGCCGTCCTTGTCGGCCGTGCGCTGGGCGACGACCTGGAGCGTCTCCATCTGCAGCACGGTCACGGGGATCTGCTTGCCGTCCTCCATGAAGAGGCGGGTCATTCCCAGCTTCTTGGCGATCACTCCGGAGCGCATCTCACCCTCCTCAGAGCTTGATCTCGACGTCGACACCGGCGGCGAGGTCGAGCTTCATCAGCGCGTCCACCGTCTGCGGCGTCGGATCGACGATATCCAGCAGCCGCTTGTGCGTCCGGATCTCGAACTGCTCGCGGCTCTTCTTGTCCACGTGAGGCCCACGGAGAACCGAGAACTTCTCGATCTTGTTCGGCA
This sequence comes from Pseudomonadota bacterium, assembly GCA_039820865.1. Classification (GTDB taxonomy): domain Bacteria; phylum Pseudomonadota; class Alphaproteobacteria; order Rhodobacterales; family Rhodobacteraceae; genus Thermohalobaculum. The sequence continues at coordinate 61 of JBCBPG010000183.1, read as the reverse complement.
GCGGGATCGGTCCGCGCACCTGCGCTCCGGTCCGCTTGGCCGTGTTGACGATCTCCTGCGT
>JBCBPG010000182.1:0-7378 GCA_039820865.1 Pseudomonadota bacterium | reverse complement strand
GACAAGAAAATGCGGCAAACAGAACAACCTAGAGCGCGAGACCTGACGCAGTCAGGTCGGCAAGCGCTCTAGAGGCCGCGCTCCTCGAAGACCTTGCGGGCGGATCGAAAACACTCCAGCGCCTGGGGCACGCCGCAGTAGATGCCGACGACGTGGATCGCGGCGCGGATCTCCTCCTTGGTGCAGCCGTTGTTGAGCGCGCCGCGGCAGTGGATCTCCCATTCGTGCATCTTGCCGAGCGCGCCGATCATCGAGAGGTTCATCAGCGAGCGCGTCCTGGCGTCGAGCGCGTCGTCGCCCCAGCCGAAGCCCCAGCACCAGGCGGTCATCGCCTCCTGGAACGGCCGTGAGAAATCGTCGGCCGCGGCCAGGTTCTTCTCCACGTACTCGGCCCCCAGCGTCGCCTTGCGCTGCTCCAGCCCCTTGTCGAACATCCGGTCCATCGTGCTCTCCCCGTTCGGTAGCCGTTCAATCGGTGTCCCCGGCCGCCAGTGCGCCGCGGATCGCGCCTGTGTCGCCGACGACGTGGATCGCCGCCAGCCGTTCGTCGGCCATGGTGAAGAAGGCCGCGCCCGGCCAGGCGACCGTGCGGCCGGTTGGGACGCGGCCGGCGGGGCGGGGCCGGTGGGGCGCGGCCGGGCAACGGGCCGTCTTGGCGGCCGGCGAAGCGCATCGAGGCCGCGGCACGGGGGCCGGCGACGACAAGGCCGGGGATCTCGCAGTGACAGTCCGTGAGGCCGGCGGGCACCGCGTCGCGACAGGCGAAATGGCCGCCGATGCCGCGGCGACCCGCGCCGAGCGGGCCGCGGAAGCCGCGCTGCGGGTGCAGGATCCCGGCGGCGGGCGCGCCCGGCCCCCGTCCGAGGGCTCGGCATGTAGGCGCCGCATGAGACGCTCGACAGGGGCGCTTGAACGGGGCGCTCGACCGGGGCGCTCGACAGGGGCGCTTGAACGGGGCGCTCGACCGGAGCCATCTCGGCGCGCATGGGCTCCCTCGCGCGGGGTGGCCTTGCGGGCAGCAGCGGCGGTCGTGCGATCGGCGCCGCCCCGCTGTCGGGCGTGGGTCGACCCCCGGCCGAGGCGCGGCCGAGGCGCTGGCGCGCGGGGGCGAGGCGCTGGCGCGCGGTGGCGAGGCGCTGGCGGGCGGGGGCGACGGCGTTTTCGCGCGTGGTCCCGCGCCTCTCGACCGCCTCGAGGCGCTTGCGCTCCTCGCACGGGTGCAGCCGCCGGGCGGCCACCGGCCAGGCGCAGATGGCGCGCCCCGTCAGCGGCGCGCGCAGCGCGGAGATGGCGATGTCCATCAGCCGCCGGTCCTCGACGCCGGTGCTCCGCCGGATCACGCGTTCGAAGCAGGTGGGCGGACCCGGCTCGATGCCGGGCGCGTGGTCGTGGTCGGCGCCGCTGTCCCGCATGGTCTGCGCCATGGCCGTTCTGCCCTGACCATGGCGAGGCGCGCCGGGATGCCTGCCCGCGACGCGGCGCCGCGCCTGCCGCGACGCGTCGACAAGGGCGCCACCATGCCGACCCGTCGGGCACCGGGGGCGGAGCGACCGGCCAGGGGAGGGACCCCGCCCGGCTCTCCATGCCCCTGCGCGCCGTGCGCCACCCGGTGCGGCAGGCCGTTCCCGCACGGGCCGCGCGGCGCGCACTAGGGGCGCACTCGGGGGGCACTCGGCAGTCACTCGGCGGGCACGAGGTCTTCGCGCGGGCGGACGTTGCCGGGGTCCCGGACGGCGCCCTCGATCACGGTGGCGCGAACGGGCCGGCCCAGCACGGTGACCTCGAGCGCGGTGCCGGGGGCGGCGGCGTCGGGGCTGACATAGGCCCAGGCGAGGCAGGCCCCGATGGCATAGCCGTAGCCGGCCGAGGCGACGGTGCCCACGCGCGCCCCGCCCTGCGTGACGACCTCCGAGCCGAGGGGATCGGCGTCGCGGCCGTCCTCGTCGAGGCGGAGGAGGGCGGCGACCCAGCGCTCGGGCGGCGCGAGCGAGACCCCGGCGCCCTGGAAGCCGCCCTCGCGGGCGAAGCGCTGGAGCCCCGCCTCGGCCAGCGTGACCTCGCTGGTGATCTCGTGGCCGGACTTGTAGGCCTTTTCCATGCGCATGGCGTTGAGCGCGGCCGAGCCCACGTGGACGAGGCCGCGGGGGGTGCCGGCGGCCACGAGCGCCGCGTAGACGGCGGGCATGCCGGCCATCGGCACATGCAGCTCCCAGCCAAGCTCGCCCGTGTAGGTGACGCGCAGCGCCCGGACGCCGTCCACGCCCGCGACGCGGATGTCCCGGGCCGAGAGCCAGCGGAAGGCGCGGTTGTCGAGCGCGGCCTCGGTGGCGGCGCCCAGGATCTCGCGCGACCGGGGGCCGGCGAGCATCAGGACGCCAAGCGCCTCGGACAGGTTGTCGAGGGTGACGGCCTCGCCCGGGCGGCGCTGGTTGGCGAGCCAGTCGAGGAGGATCGCCTCGCGCGCGGCCGCCCAGACGAGGTAGAAGCGGTCGGGGCCGCGGCGGATGACGGTGGCCTCGCCCTCGAGCCGGCCGTTGGGGTTCACGAAGTAGCTGAGGGTGACGCTGCCGGTCCTGGCGGGCAGGCGGTTGGAGGTCACGCGGGCGAGGAAGGTCTCGGCGTCGGGCCCTGCGATCTCGACCTTGGCGAAGGCGGAGAGGTCGGCGATGCCGGAGGCCTGCCGGAGGCCCCTGACCTCGTCGCCGACGATGGTGTGGAGCGCCGAGCGGCGGAAGCTGTGGACAGGCGCCTGCGGCGTCGCCTCCGGCGCATACCAGCAGGGCCGCTCCCAGCCGTAGACGTCCTGGTAGACGGCACCCCGGGCCATCAGCGTCTCGTAGAGGGGCGAGCGTTTCGAGTGCGAGGGGCGGCAGGCCGGGCGGTCGAGACCGGGGAAGGGGATCTCGTGACGCAGGAGGTAGTCCTCCCTCGCCTTCTCGAGGCGGTAGGTGTCGTCGATGCGCGCGCCGAAGCGGCGGGGGTCGAACGAGGCCATCGAGATGTCGGCCGCGCCATGCACCATCCACTGCGCCAGGTAGCGCCCTGCGCCCGGGCCCCAGGCGATGCCGACCTGGCTGGCGCAGCAGCACCAGAAGTCGTCCACGCCCGAGGGGCCGAGCATCATGTTGCCGTCGGGCGGGTGGGTGATCGCGCCGTGGACGACGCGGCGCAGGCCCTTGTCGGCGAGGACGGGCATGCGCGCCATCGCGTTTTCCAGCCAGGGCATGATGCGGTCGAGGTCGGGCTCGAAGAGCGCGTTCTCGGCCTCCCAGGGCGTGCCGTCGTCCCAGACGGTGGTGGCGCCCGCCTTCTCGTAGATGCCGATGAGGCCCGATTTCTGCTCCATGCGCACGTAGCCCGAGACGCGGGCGTCGTCGCGGATGACGGGGAGCTCGGCGGCGAGGCCCTCGAACTCCGGCACCGGGTCGGTGATCAGGTAGTGGTGCAGCAGGTTGGCGATCGGCAGGTCGAGGCCGACCCACTGGCCGACCTGTCGGGCATAGGTGCCGGCGGCGTTGACGACCGTGCCGGCGATCACGTCGCCCTTCTCGGTATGGACGGTGAAGCCGCCGCCGGCGCGGCGGGTCAGGCCGGTGACGCGGGTGTGGCGCAGGATCGTGGCGCCGCGCGGGCGGGCGCCCGCGGCCAGCGCGAAGGTGATGCCTGCGGGATCGACATGGCCGTCATGGGGCGTGTGGAGCGCGGCGAGGATGCCGTCGGTGTTGTAGAACGGGTGCAGGTCGCGGATCCGCTCCGGGCCCACGATCTCCATCGCGTGGCCCAACCCGCGACCGACCGAGAGCGTGTAGTGCAGCCAGTCGACCTCGGCCGGGTCATAGGCGACGCGGAGCGACCCGCAGCCGTGCCAGGAGGTGGCCTGCCCGGTCTCGGCCTCGAGCGCGGGGTAGAGCTCGGTCCCGTAGGCGGCCATCCTGGCGAGGCCGTGATGGCTGACCGAATGGGTGATCTGGCCGGCCGCGTGCCAGGTGGAGCCGGAGGTGAGTTCCGCCTTCTCGATCAGCATGATGTCGGTCCAGCCCTCGGCCGCGAGGTGATAGGCCAGCGAACAGCCCATCACGCCGCCGCCGATGATCACCACGCGCGCCTGGCCGCCGATCTGCGGCCCGCTGGCCTTGCTGCTGCCGTCCATCCCGCTCTCCCGCCCCGGTGCCCCACCGCCTGCCCTCGTCGCGAGGGGGCTCACGATTTCCATTGCCCGACCGGCAATCTGGGCGTAGCGTTTGGTACAAGTGAACCGAAGTCAATGGGTCTTGGTGCATGCAGACCGATAGCGATACGCTAGGTTGCGGACCCGACGCTGCGGGTGCAGGGGCGGGGGCAGGCGCCGGGGCGGGGGCAGGCGCGGGCGTTGGGGCGGGGGCCGACTTGCTCGCCTCGGCCGAGGCGGTGACCGAAGCGCTGGCCGAGGGCTTCGCGGGCTTTCCGGTGCAGCTGCAGCGGGCGGCGCGCTTCATCCTCGACAACCCGCGCGAGGTGGGCGTGCACTCGATGCGCGCGCTTGCCGCCAAGGCCGAGGTGCATCCGAACACGCTGGTGCGGCTGGCGCAGGCGATCGGGCTGGAGGGCTACGAGGCGCTGCGCGAGCGGTTCCGCGATTTCATGGTCGCCGGCGGCATGGGCGGCTTCGGCGAGCGGGCGGACTTCCTGCAGGCGATGGCACGCGACGGCGGCACGGGCGCAGTGCTGGCGGGGATGGCGGCGGCGACGACCGCCAACCTTCAGGCCGCCTGGGCGCGCCAGGACCCGGGCGAGGTCGAGGCGGTGGCGGATCTCGTGCGCTCGGCGCCGCGGGTCTTCGTGCTGGGCATGGGCTCGGCCTACGCGCTGGCCTACCAGTTCTGGTACGTCGCCCGGATGGCCTTCGACACCGTGACGCCGATCCCGCGCCACGGCAGCGCGCCGATCGACGACCTGGCGCGGGTGGGCGCGGGCGACGTGGTGATCGCGCTGACCTTCCAGCCCTATCGCGCCGAGACGATGGAGGCCGTGCGCCATGCGCGGGCGGCGGGGGCGACCGTCGTCGGGATCTCGGACAGCGCGACGGCGCCGCTGGCGAGCCTCAGCGACCATTTCCTGAGCGCGCCGACCCATACGCCGCAGGTGTTCCAGAGCCAGGCGGCGGTCACGGCGCTGCTGGAGGGGCTGGTCGGCGTCGCCATCGCCCGCGCCGGCCCCGAGACGGCGGCCGCGGTCGAGAGCTTCCACCGCCGGCGCATGGACGCCGGTCTCTACGAGGAACCCGCAGCGCTGGCGAGGCTGGGATGACCGACACGACCCTGGAGCCCCCGGGCACCACGGCGCAGCCCCCTCAGGCGCAGGTCATGCCGCAGGCGCCTCCGGCGCAGGTCATGCCGCAGGCGCCTCCGGCGCCGGAGGCGCCTGCGGCACTCGACCCGCGCTTCTACACCGATCCGGGGGTCTATGCGGCGGCCTGCCGGCGGGTCTTCGAGCCCGCCTGGCACTATGCCTGCCACGTCAGCGCGGTGCCCGAGACCGGGGACTACGTCGCCTTCACGCTGATGGACCAGGACCTGTTCGTGGTGCGCGGGCGGGGCGGCGAGCTCCGCTGCTTCTTCAACGTCTGCCAGCATCGCGGCCACACGCTGGTCGAGGGGACGGGGCGGGCGCGCGTGCTGGTCTGCCCCTACCACGCCTGGGCCTACGAGCTGGACGGGCGGCTGCGCGGTGCGCCGGCGACGAAGCGTTCGCCGGGGTTCCGGAAGTCCGGCATCTGCCTCACGGAGGTGAGGCTGGAGGTCTTCCTCGGCTTCGTCTTCGTCAGCCTCGACCCCGAGGCGGCGGCGATGGACACGCTCTACCCCGGCGTGCGCGAGGCGGCACTGGCGCTCTGCCCCGATCTCGAGAGCCGGCGCCTCGCCCATGAGCACGAGGCCGTGGAGGGCTGCAACTGGCTGATCGCGGTGGAGAACTACAACGAGTGCTACCACTGCGGCCACGTGCACAAGTCCTTTGCCGACGGGGTGATCGAGCCCGGCAGCTACGACATCCAGCCGTTTGGCGCCGGGCGGGTGCTGCGGCATTCCTCGCGCGCCGCGGCGGGCACGGGGGCGTGGTACGACACCTCAGGCTCGGACTACGGGTCGTTCTACCTGTTCCCGCTCTTCTCGCTGCAGATCTACCCGGGCGGCGTGGTCAACACCTATTACTGGCGGCCCACCGCGCATGACGACACGGTGGTGCATCGCGGCTGGTTCTCGCGCGACGGGGTGGTGGACGACCAGCTGCAGACGGTGATCGACCTCGACCGCGAGACGACCTTTGCCGAGGACCTGGCGCTGGTGCGCCGGGTGCAGCGGGGGCTGGCCTCGCGCGGGTACCGGCCGGGGCCGCTGGTGCTCAGCCCCGATGGCGGGATCGACAGCGAGCATTCGATCGCGGCGCTCCATTCTTGGGTGAGGGAGGCGCTGGGATAAACCCGGCCCTCCTGCCGGCAGAGACCGGGGAGGAAACGATGACCGAGACGCTGCCCGCCCGGATGAAGGCGGTGGTGCTGACGGGCCATGGCGGCCCCGAGACGCTGGAATTCCATGCCGACTGGCCACGCCCCGAGCCCGGGCCCGGCCAGGTGCTGATGCGGGTGCTGGCCTGCGGGCTGAACAACACCGACGTGAACACCCGCACCGGCTGGTACGCCAGGGCGGTGACCGGCGCGACCGGCAGCGGGGTGAACGAGGGGATCGACGAGGCGGCCTCGACCTGGGGCGGGGCGGGCGTCTCGTTTCCGCGCATCCAAGGCGCCGATATCGCCGGGCGTGTGGTCGCGGCGGGGCCCGACGCCGATGCCGCGCTGATCGGCCGGCGGGTGATGGTCGAGACGTGGCTGCGCGACTGGAACGATCCGGCCAACCGGGACAGGTGCGGCTATCTCGGCAGCGAGGCCGATGGCGGCTTTGCCGAGTACTGCGCGCTGGATGCGCGGCAGGTCCACCCGATCGACTGCGCCCTCTCGGACGCCGAGCTTGCGACCTTCGCCACCTCCTGGGTGACGGCCGAGAACATGCTGAACCGCGCGGGCGTGGGCGCGGGCGACACGGTGCTGATCACCGGGGCCTCGGGCGGTGTCGGCTCGGCGCTGATCCAGCTGGCCAACCGGCGGGGCGCGCGGACGGTGGCGCTGGCGGGCGCGTCCAAGATCGAGGCGGTGCGGGCGCTGGGGCCCACCGCTGTGCTCGACCGGCGGGTGGCCGAGGGCGGAGACCTGGGCGGTGATCTTGCCGGGGACCTGGGCGGCGATCTGGCGGGCGCGCTGGAGGGCGCGATCGGGGTGCGCGCGGTCTCGGTCGTGGCGGATGTCGTGGGCGGGCCGGCGTTTCAGCCGCTGATCGAGGTGCTGGAG
>JBCBPG010000181.1:0-7394 GCA_039820865.1 Pseudomonadota bacterium | reverse complement strand
TTTTTTTGCTTGTGCGAAGGATACCGCCCGCATGACCGCCCACCGCGCCCGCATCGATGCGCCGGCGGCAATAAGGCTGAGAATGGATGGTGCCGACGTGCTCGCAATCGCCGGCGAGAGCGTGGCGGCGGCCCTGATGGCGCATGGCCGGCTGACGCTGAGGCACGCGCCCCGGAGCGGCGCCCCCCGCGGCGCCTTCTGCCTGATGGGCGTCTGCCAGGAATGCGTCATGCTGATCGACGGGGTGAGGCGACAGGCCTGCATGGCCGAGGCACGCGACGGCATGGTCGTCGAAAGCCTCTGATGGGCGGGAGCGGCGCGCCCCGGGTGGTCGAGGTGGCCGTCATCGGCGCGGGACCGGCGGGGGCCTCGGCGGCCATCGCGCTGTCCGAAGCGGGCTGCGACACGCTGATGATCGACGAGGCGCCGCGCCCCGGAGGCCGGATCTGGCGCGCCCCGCCCGAGACCCTGCGCGGCGGCGGGGAGAGCCCGGAGATCGCCGAGGGCGATGCACTGCGCGCGCGCGTCGCCGCAGCCTCGCTCACGATGATGCCCGAGAGCGTCGTCTGGTCCGTCGGCCGCGTCGAAGCGGGGCATACCGGCGTCATGCCGAGCGGCAGGGGCGTGCCGCGCTTCCGGATCGACGCCCTCACCCCGGACGGCACCGCGACCGTCGAGGCGCGCAGCCTGCTCGTGGCCACGGGCACGACCGAGCGGGTCATTCCCTTTCCGGGCTGGACGACGCCCGGGGTGGTCGGTCTCGCCGCCACGACGATCCTGCTCAAGAGCCAGCGGATGGCGCCGGGGCGTCGCGTGGTGGTGGCCGGTGCGGGCCCGCTGCTCGCGTCGGTTGCCGCCGGGGTTCTCAAGACGGGTGCCGAGGTGGCGGCAGTGGCCGATCTGGCGGGGCCGGCGGACTGGCTCGCCGCGGTGCCGGCGCTGACGCGCGAGCCAGGGCTCGGGGTGCGCGGCGCCGGGTGGTGGCTCGACTGCCTGCGTGCGGGGGTCCGGCCGCGTTTGCGGACCGGCGTGCTCGCCGCCGAGGGCGGGGACAGGCTCGAAGCCGTGACGCTCGGCGCGGTCGATCGCGAGGGAGCGCCGGTTCCGGGCGGCGCCACGGCGCGTATCGCCTGCGATGCGCTGGCGATCGGGCATGGTCTCGCGCCCGCGACCGAGATCACGCGGCTCCTCAGGGCCGACCATGTCTTCGACCGGGCGCTCGGCGGCTGGCGACCCGAGACCGACGGCGATGGGCGCACCAGCCTCCCGGGTCTCTACGTCGCCGGCGATGGCGCGGGCCTGCGGGGGGCCGCCTTCGCGGTCAGCGCCGGGACCGCGACGGGCGAGGCCATCGCCCGCGACCTCGGGGGCGCAGAGAGCCGCAGGCCCTTCGCCAGGGGCAACGAGGCCCCCGTCGAGGCCCCCGTCGGTCGTGCGATGGGCTTTCTCACGCGCCAGCGCCCGGCCATGAGCGCGGCGATCGCCCCCGGGACGGTCGTCTGTCGCTGCGAGGAGGTGACCCGCGAGGAGATCGAGACCGCGATCGACGCCGGCGCAGGCGAGCTCAACCAGCTCAAGCACTTCACCCGCTGTGGCATGGGCCCGTGCCAGGGCCGCGTCTGCGGCGAGGTCGCCGCCGAACTCCTCGCGCTGCGCCTTGCCGGCACGACCGGCGATGTCGATGCCATGCGCCGGCGCGTCGGTCAGTGGACGGGGCGTGCGCCGCTCCGCCCCGTGCCGCTCGATGCAATGACCGGCGCCTTCACCTATGACGACATTCCCGTACCGGAGCCCGCGCCGCTGTGAGCGCGCCGCCCCATGCCGCGCCGGCCCGGACCCGGCGTTTCGACACCGTGGTCGTCGGCGGGGGCATCCATGGCTGCACGCTGGCGCTCTTCCTCGCCCGCGGCGGCATGTCGGTGGCCCTGGTCGAGCGTGGTCCCCTCTGCCGCGAGGCCTCGGGCACCAATGCCGGCACGCTGACCATGCAGATGACGCGCGTGGCCCTGATCCCCTATGCGCTCCGGGGCCACGAGATGTGGGCGACGGCGCGGGACTGGCTGGGCCACGACGTGGGCACGGTGGTCTGCGACGGGCTCTCGCTGGCCTTCACGGAAGGCGAGGCCGAGATCCTGACCCATCGCGCGGGCATGCGGCGCGACGCAGGCGCGCCGATCGAGATCGTGTCGCCGGCCCGCGCCAGGGAGATCGAGCCGGGGCTGTCCGCGGAGCCGATCCTCGCCGCGCACTGCCCGGTCGACGGTCATGCGAGCGCCTATCTGACCGGACGCGCCTATCGCCGGGCGCTGATCGAGGCCGGCGTCACGCTCCACGAGGGGATCGCCGCGACGGGGGCGGGGCGCGAGAACGGCGCCCATCTCCTGCATCTGGCCGACGGCAGCGGGATCGCGGCAACACGCCTCGCCCTCTGCGGCGGCGTCTGGCTCGAGCCGATGTGCGCCTGGCTGGGTGTCCGGCTGCCGATCGGGGTGCTGGTCAACCAGCTTGGCGTCACCGAGCGGATGCCCGTGGTCATGCGCAGCGTGATCGGGATCGCGAGCGGGCTGCTCTCGCTCAAGCAGTTCACCAACGGAACCGTCGTGATCGGCGGCGGATGGCAGGGCATCGGCGACCGCAAGCGGGGCGGCGAGGCGCTGCACCCCGAGGCGCTGATCGGCAATGCCCGCCTCGCCTGTCACGCGGTCCCGGCCCTGCGCGGCGGGCGCCTGGCGCGTGCCTGGGCGGGGCTCGAGGCCGAGACCGCCGACGCGATGCCCGCCGTCGGGCCGGTCCCGGGCGTCGAGAACGCCTTCGTCTGCGGCAGCGTGCATTCTGGCTATACGAGCGGGCCGTACATCGCGCGGCTGCTGGCCGAGCGGATGCTGGGCCGCGAGCCGGCGCTGCCGCTCTTTCCCATCGACCGTCTTCTCGAGCCGTCGCCGGGCGATGCCCTTTCGGCCACGGGATGAGCCCCTCACACGGAGGAACGCGGGTGGACCAGACGCATAACCAGACCCTCGAGGAGATCGACCGGCGCACGGTGTTCCATCCCAACACCGACCTCGCCGCCTTTGCCGGGGGCGATGCCGAGAGCACGATCGTCACCGGTGCCGAGGGCATCCGCATCCGCGATGCGCGCGGGCGCGAATGGATCGATGCCTTCGCCTCTCTCTGGTGCGTGAACATCGGCTACGGCCGGCGCGAGATCGCCGAGACCCTGCACCGCCAGACCCTCGACATGGCCTACTACCACGCCCATGCGGGCCACTCCTCCGAGCCCGTCATCCGGCTGACGGACAGGGTCCTGCGCATGTGTCCCCAGGGCATGAGCCGGATCTTCTGGGGGCTGCAGGGATCGGACGCGCACGAGACGCAGGTCAAGATGATCCGCTACTACAACAACGTCCTCGGCCGGCCCGCCAAGAAGAAGCTGATCGCCCGACAGCGCGCCTATCACGGGCTGACCTGCATGGCCGCCAGCCTGTCGGGAGTGCCCAGGTTCCACGCCGGCTTCGACCTGCCGCTGGAGGGCGTGCTGCATGTCTCGGCGCCCTACTACTTCCGCCGCGCCGACGGCGCGATGGACGAACGCGCCTTCTCGGCGATGCTCGCCGACGAACTCGACGCCACGATCGAGCGCGAGGGCCCCGACACCGTCGCCGCCTTCTTCGCCGAGCCGGTGGTGGGCGTCGGCGGCGTGATCCCGTCGCCCGCGGGCTACTGGGAGGCGATCATGCCCGTGCTGGAGAAGCACGACGTCCTGCTGGTCGCCGACGAGGTCGTCACCGGCTTCGGCCGCATGGGGACGGATTTCGGCTCGGACTTCTATGGCATCAGGCCCGACATGATGACGATCTCCAAGGGGCTGACGAGCGGCTACTTCCCCCTCGCAGGCTCGGTCGTGAACGAGCGCGTCTGGTCGGTGATGGCCGAGGGGTCGTCGCGCTATGGCCCCTTCGCCCATGGCTTCACCTACGCGGCCCACCCGCTCGGCGCTGCCGTGGCGATGACCAATCTCGACATCATCGAGCGCGAGGGCCTGACGGCGAACGCGGCGGCCATGGGGGCGCGGCTACGCGACGGCCTTGCGGGCGCGCTCGGCGACCATCCCATGGTCGGCGACATCCGTGGCGAGGGCCTGCTCGCCTGTGTCGAGTTCGTCGCCGGGCGCGAGAGCCGGACCCTGTTCCACCCGGCCCTCGGCATCGGCGCGCGGCTGGCCCGCGCCTGTCGCGACGACGGGCTGATCGTGCGCCCGCTGCCCGATGGCGACATGCTGGGCTACGCGCCGCCGCTGACGCTGACGGCGGAGGACGTGGACGAGATCGTCGCGCGCACGACCCGCGCGGTGATGCGCGAGACCGACGCGATCCGGGGCGAAGGGCTGGTGCCATGAAGGCGGGCGAGCGCCCCGCACCGCGCGGCATCTACGCCGCCACGCCGTGCCCGCTCACGGCCGACCACGGCATCGACGAGCCCGCCCTCACGGCCCTGACGCGCTGGCTGGCAGGGGTACCGGGCATTGTCGGCTTCCTGGTCAACGGCCACGCCGGAGAGAACACGGTCATGCCGCTCGACGACCAGCGCCGCGTGGCCGGGATCATGCGCGCGGCGGCCCCCGACAGCTATCTCGTCGCCGGTGTCAACGCCGAGAACACGGCCGTGGCGACGGTCCATGCCGCCAGGCTCGAGGCGACCGGTGTCGACGCGCTGCTGGTGTTCCCGCCGAACGGCTGGGCGCTCTACCAGGAGCCGGAGATGGTGCTCGCGCATCACTGCGCCGTCATCGAGGGCACCACGCTGCCGGTCATGCTCTACCAGGCGTCGATCAATGCCGGGCGCATGGCCTATCCGCCCGAGACGCTTGCCGCGCTGGCCGGGATGCCGCGCGTGATCGGCGTCAAGGACGGCAGCTGGGAGGTCGCGACCTACGAGGCCAACCTGCGCCTGCTGCGCGCATGCGCCCCCCATGTCGCCATGTTCGGTTCGGGCGACGAGCACCTGCTGACAAGCTACGTGATCGGCTCGGCGGGCAGTCTCGTCAGCCTTGCCGCCGTCGCGCCCGAGGCCGTGGTCGCCGTCTTCGCCGCCGCCGGGGCCGGCGATATGGCGGCGGCGCGCGCCGCCCATGAACGGCTCTACCCCCTGGCACGCGCGATCTATCGCGCCGCGCCCGGCGGCCGGGCCAACGCGCGTCTCAAGACCTGCCTCGCGCTGACCGGGCACTTCGAGAGCGACCGGATGATCCCGCCCGTCAGCGCCACCCCGCAGGAGGAGCACGACAACCTGCGTGCTGCTCTCGCCCTCGCCGGCTGCAGCCACCTGGCATGACCCGTCGAACCGTACCGACGTCGCGGCCTGTAACGAAGCGCTCATGCGCCGGTGAGCTTGCCCCCTGAGACCGGCCTGGGCGGTACAGTACCCCCAGGACGGAGGATGAAGGATGAGCACGCAACCGTGGCGGCGGTTCACGCCGGCGTTCAAGGAGCAGGCGGTCGCGCGATTGTCGGCGCGGTCATGGTGCACGGATGGCCGGCCGGACGCAATCGAGCCCTGTGCGCGATGTTCAGGCGATGCGGATGGTGATGGGCTTGGCGTGACGGATGGCCTTGTTCTCCGCTGAGATACGGAGGGCGACCTCTTTGCGCTGTGCGCCGAACGTGCGGGCGGTGAGGCGGTCGCCACCGCGGCGCTTCAAGCGAAAGACTGCGGTCTCGACCAGAGCGCGCTTGCCATATCCGTGGTGGTCCTGCCAGGCCACCCTGCCGTTGTTAGCGATCTCGGCAGCATGGCGCTCGCGCTCGTTGCCGCCATGGGACGATCCCGGCGCCGGGATGGACGGTGTGCTGGGCGGGATCACGATCTTCGGCGGGGCGCGGGGCGCGGGGCGGCCGAGCGGACCGGATCGCATCATAGACAGGGGCACCATCATAGGCTCCGTCCGCGATGACAGAGCGGATCCGCCCGCCGGCGCCCTCGACCAGCGGGCCGGCCACAGTGCCATCCGAGGTGTCGCTGTCGGTCAACAGATGGGCCAGGATCTCGCCGGTGCCGGCATCGACAGCGCTATGTAACTTCCGCCATGCCCTCGCTTTTCGCCGTGCTTCAACCGGTCCCACTCGCCCGGTCCAAAGAACTTCAGCCCCGTGCTGTCGAGGACCAGATCGACCGGCGCCTGGCGCCCCGGCGCATTCAAGTCGATCGGCACGGTGCAGCGCCGGCGCGACAACGTGGTGTGATCCGGCACCACAAGATCGAGCTTCATCAGCACCATCAGCCAGCGCACGAAACCCTCGGACTGGCGAAGCGGCAGCCGAAAAACCGTTGCCAGCATCAGCACGGCTTCGATCGCCAGGTCGGAGTACCGGGCCTGCCCGCCCCGGGTCCGGCGTCGCGGCGCCACCCAGGCCGTGAGCGCCTCGTCGGAAATCCAGAAGCGGATATCGCCGCGCTCCACCAGACCCCGATCATAATCCGGCCAGTTGGTCACGCGATACCGGGCTCGCGGGATCTCATGGCGGCGGGGCTCGTGGAACTTGAATGGCATGCTCGCCCCATACCGCAGCGCAGCATCAGCCGCCACACCGATCTATGCACCAAGGCGGTGTAGTACTCGCAGTACCAGGCTCTCGTCCTGCGACCGCCCCTGCAGACCGCGCCCTCGACGAGGGCGGCCCTTTGCAGACCTTCACAGAGCTCTTGGATGCTGCAGCGCGGTCCCCGGTACCCGATATTGGCTGCGCTTGCGAGACTCGCCCCAACGCGTGGTCGAGGTGCGGACGATCCTGGCCTTGGGATTTCGCCGCACCGCTTTCGCTGCTCCAGTAGAGAAGCGGCTGATTGGATGCCGGACGTGCCGCGGCGCGGCGACCATCGCGATAGCGGTGGTTGAGACTGCCTTGTGGCCGAGATCGGTGAGTGGCTGTCGTGGCGGAACGGTGCGGGGCGTTGTTGGATGGATCGTGCCTCATACGCGGATATCGACGGCGAGCCAGCGCTTGCCGCGGGCGGCGATGAAGCTGCGCCAGTCGCTGGCGACGCAGAGCGCTCCCCAGTGCTCGGGAAGGCGGATGCGCGCAAGCTCACGACCCTCCGCGGCGTCCCACAGCCGCACGGTCCCGTCACTCGATCCGGTCAGGACCCGCGCGCCGTCCGCGGAAAGGGCGACGCTGGTGACGTCGTCCTCATGCCTCTCGAAGCGGCGCAGCTCGGCGCCGGTCGCGGCGTCCCACAGCCGCGCGGTCCGGTCCTCCGATCGGAACGGGTCAGCCGATCCGGTCAGGACCCGCGCGCCGTCCGCGGAGAGCACGACGCTTTTGACCCCGTGCTCATGTCCCTCGAAGCGCCGCAGCTCGGCGCCGGTCGCGGCGTCCCACAGCCGCGCGGTCCGGTCC
>JBCBPG010000180.1:0-7433 GCA_039820865.1 Pseudomonadota bacterium | reverse complement strand
GGGCGAGGACCACGTGCTGATCGACGTGGGCGGCGTCGGCTACGAGGTGCACTGCGCCTCGCCGTCGCTGGCCCGCCTCGCCCCAGGTGCGGCCACTGTCCTCTACACCGACCTCGTCGTGCGCGAGGACCTGCTCCAGCTCGTCGGCTTCGCGAGCCCCGCCGAGCGGGAATGGCACCGGCTGCTGACCTCGGTCACCGGCGTCGGCGCCCGCGCCTCGCTCGCCATCCTCGGCACGCTCGGCGCCGACGCGCTCGGCCGCGCGCTGGCCCGGGAGGACGCCGCAAGCATCCGCCGCGCCCCCGGCGTCGGCCCCAAGCTGGCGCTCCGCGTCGTGAACGAACTCAAGGGGCGCGCGCCGGACGTCGTCGCGCGGAGCGCCCGTGCCGCCCCCGGCGGCGTCGCCGCGGCAGAGACGCCGGCGCCCGCCATGATGCCCCCCGGCGCCGCGGCCCCGGTCGATGCCGGCGCGGCGGCGGATGCGCTCTCGGCGCTCGCCAATCTCGGCTATGACCGCCAGCTGGCGATGCGCGCGCTGGCCGAGGTCACCGAGGGCGACGCGCCACCCACCGACACCGGGGCGCTGATCAAGGCGGCGCTGCGGCGTCTCGACGACATGGCGCGCCGCGCCGGCGGGGACTGACATGGCGGGCGGCGACACCGATACCGGCACTGGCACCGACACCGGCACTGGCAGCGACGGCGCCGAGCCCATGCTCCGCGACCCCGAGCGGGCGGAGGATGCCGCTGCCCGCGCGCTCCGCCCCGAGCGGCTGTCCGATTTCACCGGCCAGGCGGCCGCCCGCGCCAACCTCGCCGTCTTCATCGAGGCCGCGCGCCGGCGGGGCGAGGCGATGGACCACCTGCTGCTGCACGGCCCCCCCGGCCTCGGCAAGACCACGCTGGCGCAGATCGTGGCGCGCGAGCTGGGCGTGAACTTCCGCATGACCTCGGGCCCCGTGCTGGCCAAGGCGGGCGACCTCGCCGCCGTCCTGACCAATCTCGAGGCGCGCGACGTCCTGTTCATCGACGAGATCCACCGCCTCTCCCCGGTCGTCGAGGAGATCCTCTACCCCGCGCTCGAGGACTTCGAGCTGGACCTCGTCATCGGCGAGGGGCCGGCCGCGCGCACGGTGCGCATCGATCTCCAGCCCTTCACGCTGATCGGCGCGACGACGCGGCTCGGGCTCCTGACCACGCCGCTCCGCGACCGGTTCGGCATTCCCGTGAGGCTCGAGTTCTACAGCCATGCGGAACTGGGCGCGATCGTCGCGCGGGCGGCCGGGCTCATGGGGCTGGCGGCCGAGCCGGAGGGCGTGACCGAGATCGCCCGACGCTCGCGCGGGACACCGCGGATCGCGGGACGCCTCCTGCGCCGCGTCGCCGACTTTGCGCTGGTCGAGACGGAGGGCCATGTCGACCGGGCGCTGGCGGACCGCGCGCTCGGCCGGCTGGGCGTCGATCCGCTGGGTCTCGACGGGGCGGACCGGCGCTATCTCGGCGCCATGGCCGAGCACTACGGCGGCGGGCCGGTGGGGGTCGAGACGCTGGCCGCCGTCCTCTCCGAGGCGCGCGATGCCATCGAGGAAGTGATCGAGCCCTACCTGATGCAGACCGGCCTGGTGGCCCGCACGCCCCGCGGGCGGGTGCTGACCGAGGCTGCCTGGCGCCATCTGGGCCTTGACCCGCCCCGCAGCGCCACCGGACCCGCCGCGGGCGATCCGCCGGCCCGGCAGGACCGTCTCTTCGAGGACTGAGCGGGACCGCAATAGCGCCATGCGTGTCCGCGCAGGACAGGACGGCACAGGACGGGCGGGCGGCGCGGGCCGTGGCCTGATTCTCGCCACGGCGCCGGGGTGTCTGTCCCATTGTGGGGCGGCGGCACGCAGCGCGCGCATGGCCATCGCCGGGGTCAACCGGCGGTTGCCAGTGATGCGGCGCAAGGCGCGCCAGTTGTCGCCGGCCCGCCACGGCGACCCCGGCGCAGGTCCCGCAGCGGGACGGATGATTAACCCTCAGTTGCGAAAGGGTATTGATTGGGGCGGGATTGAAGCGCGAGGGGGTGTGGATGGTTCCTGCGAGCATGGGGCGTGAGGATGGAACGCTGAGCGTGGAGCGGGTGAGCTGGCTGTTCACGCGCGCCGACGGCTCGTACCGTTTCGCGCGCTGGGGCCGGCCGCTGGTACCCGCGCTGTTCGGCGGCCTGCGCAACGACGAGCGCATGCTGCAGGAGGCCACCGCCTCGGTCGGCGCGCTCGGCGGGCTGTCGGTCGCGCCGGAGGATCCGGATCTGGGCGCCAACTTCCTCGTCTTCACCTGCAAGGAGTGGTCGGAGCTGCGCCGCGTGCCGGGGATGGAGCGCCTGGTGCCCGACATCCACAAGCTGACCACCGTCCTCGAGGCCAGCGGCGCCAACCAGTACCGCATCTTCGGCTTCGAGCCGGACACGGCCGGGCGGCCGGGCGCGATCCGCGTCTGCGTGACGCTCTTGCGCATGGACGACGTGCTGAGCGGCATGGGCTGGCGGGTGCTGGCGCCGATGCAGGTGGTCCATGCCATGGTGCTCTGGTCCGACACCGCCTTCATCGACGAGAGCCCGGTCGACGCGGTCGAGGGCACCGGCCGCGCGCTGGTCAAGCCCTGGGTGCAGACGGTCATCCGCACCGCCTACGACCCCGGCCTGCCGGACCATGCCGACAACCCGGCCCATGCCGGCGACCTGGTCGCGATGATCTGAGCGCCGCCGCGGGGTTGACGGACGGCCCGCCGGCATGGCTCCGAGGCGGGTGGCGCCCCACCGTGCGCCCGAGCCGCGAGGAGCGCATGCCCGACCGTCCCCCCCACCGCTTCAGCGTCCGGATCTACTACGAGGACACCGACCTCGCCGGCATCGTCTACTACGCCAACTATCTCCGCTTCATCGAGCGCGGGCGGACCGAGGCGCTGCGCGCCGCCGGCATCGACCAGGCGCGGCTGAAGGCCGGGGCGGGGCTGGTCTTCGTCGTCCGCCGCCTGACCGTCGACTATCGCCGCCCGGCCCGCTTCGACGACCTGGTCGACGTGACGACGCGCGTGATCGAGTGCCGCCGCGCCTGGCTGACCGTCGCCCAGACCGTCGAGCGCGGGGGCGAGACGCTGGTCTCGGCCGAGGTGCAGCTCGCCGTCGTCGACCCCGACGGTCGCCCCCGCGCGATGCCCGCCGACATCGCCGAGGCGCTGGCCGGGATCTGAACGCCGTCGCCACGCGTTGACGTCCGCGGAACATCCCCGGCAAGGGCGCCCGTCCGCATTGCGTGATCGCAAGCCGCCGGGTCTCGAAATCCGACGGAAAGTGGCGCATAATCGTTAAGAGCGGGGACAGGCGTCGGAGCCACGGGACGAACCCGGGCCGGGTTGCGCCGGGTCCAGGAACCGCGGAGGCAGAGGCAGACCATGGGCGACATGCTCCTTACGTTGGGCGCGTCGGCGCCGGTGCTCGCGCAGGCGGGTGCCGTCGAGGCGCTGGGCGCAATCACTCCCGGCGGGGTTGCTGGCGGGGCCGAGGCGGCGGACTTCTCGCTGACCGCGCTGTTCCTCAAGGCGACGCCGATCGTGCAGGCGGTCATGCTGATGCTGGTCGCGGCATCGGTCTGGGCCTGGGCGATCATCGTCGAGCGCTGGATGGCCTATCGCCGCCACGCCCGCTCGATCGCCGCCTTCGAGGCCGAGTTCTGGTCGGGCGCACCGCTCGAGGACCTGCACGAGCGCATCGGGCCCGAGCCCGCGACGCCGGCCGAGCGCGTCTTCCACGCCGGCATGACCGAGTGGAACCGATCGCTGCTGCCCGGCGCGGGCGTGATCCCGGGCACCGAGCGGCGGGTCGAACGGGCGATGTCGGTGGCGCTGGCGCGCGAGGGCGCGGCCTTTTCCCGCCGGCTCGGCTTTCTCGCCACCACCGGGGCGGTCGCGCCCTTCGTCGGCCTCTTCGGCACCGTCTGGGGCATCAAGGTCAGCTTCGAGGCGATCGCGGTGATGCAGTCGACGAACCTCGCGGTCGTCGCCCCCGGCATCGCCGAGGCGCTGTTCGCCACGGCGCTGGGCCTTCTGGCGGCGATCCCGGCCGTGATCGCCTACAACCGCCTCTCGGCCGAGGCCGATCGCCTGGTCGCGACGCTCGAGAACTTCGCCGACGAGTTCGCCACCATCCTCGGCCGCCAGGTCGACCGCGCCGCCATGATGGGCCGCGCCCAGGCGGCGGAGTAGGCCATGGCGATGGGCATGAGCGTCGGCGGCAGTGGCAGCGGCGGCGGGCGACGCCGCGGGCTCTCGCGCCACCGCCCGATGGCCGAGATCAACGTGACACCCTTCGTCGACGTGATGCTGGTGCTGCTGATCATCTTCATGGTCGCGGCCCCCCTGCTGACTGCTGGCGTTGGCGTGAGCCTGCCTGAAAGCAGGGCGGAAGCACTGCCGCCTCCGGAAACCGAGCCCCTCACAATCAGCCTCGATGCCGAGGGCCGGGTATGGCTGCAGCAGGACCCCGTTGCGCCCGATTCGCTGGTACCGCGCCTCGCAGCGATCGCCGCGGCGCGCGCTGATGCGGGCCAGGAAGCGGGCGGCGCGGTGTTCCTGCGTGCCGACCGTGCGCTCGACTACGGTCGAGTGATGGAGGTGATGGGCGTGCTCTCGGCGGCTGGGTTCCGCAACATCTCGCTGGTCAGCGACCAGCCTGTCGCGACACCAGGGTGACCATTGATGCCAGGCGCTTTCGCCGAGGATACCGCTGGCGACCGCCTCCTCGTGCGCATGGCGGGTGGATCGCTGATGGCCCACGCTGTGGTGGTGGGCCTGATGATGATGGGCGTCTTCGACAGCGGGGCCGAGACGCCTGAGACGCCGAGCCTCGCCCAGGTGACGATGATCACCGAGGCCGAGTTCCAGGCGGCGCTGGCGGCTGCGCCGAACCCGGGCGACGTGGCCGAGGGCATCGCCAACGCCGGCACGCCCGAGGGCGCTGACACCGCGGCGACCGAGACCGCGCCCGCGCCGAGCGAGCGCCCGCGCGAGACGGCGGAACCCGAGACGGCCGAGGCACCGCAAGCGCCGGAACCTGAGCCGGAGCCGGAAACGGCGGAGGCCCCCGACATCGCGCCGCCCGCAACGCCGATCCCGAGCGAGCCGGTGCGTCCCACCATCGCCGAGGTGGCGAGCCCGGACATCCTGCCCCGCCAGGCCGCGGTGCCCGAGAGCCCGCCCGCGACCGAGCCGGTCCAGCCGCTCGCCGCCGGCCCCCTCGCCGCCCCCGACGCCGCGCCGACGGCGCCCACCCGTCCGGAACCCGAGCCCGAGCCCGCCCCGGTCGAGACCGCCGAGGCCGAGCCCGAACCGACGCCGGAACCCGAGCCCGCCGCCGAGACGCAGCCCGAGACGCAGCCCGAGCCTGAGCCCGAGGTCACCGAGGCCGCGGGCGACAGCCTCGCGCCGCAGACGGCCGCGCTGCCGGCGGCCCGGCCCGCGCGCCTCGCCGCCGCCGCGCCCGCCTCGGGCCCCGCCCCCGAACGGACCGCCGAGCCCGAGACCGCGGTCAGCAGCGCCGAGCGCGACGCCCTCGACCGCCTGATCGCCGAGGCGCAGGCGGGCGAGACCCGCCGCGGTGACGCGCCCGCGCCCGCCGCCACCGCGCCCACCTTCGCGCGCCAGATGACCCGCGGCGAGGTCGAGGCGCTCTCGATCGGGATCCGCGACTACTTCTCCTATGGCGGGCGGCGGGACGACCGCGCGCTGGCGGTCAAGGTCTCGTTCCGGCTGACGCGGGCGGGCGCCGTCGAGCCCGGCTCGATCGAGCGTGTCGGCGCCAGCGGCCAGCCCGCGGCCGCGCGCGACGCGCTGTTCCAGTCGGCGCGGCGTGCCATCGTGCGCGCGGGCTCGGCCGGGGTGTTCGCGCGCCTGCCGGCCCAGAAATACGACGCGTGGCGCTGGATCCATGCCACCTTCACGCCGGAGACCAATGCCAGGGGGGTCGACTTCTCGTCATGACTGACCGTGCCGATGCTTGCCGCCGCCCCCGCGTGATCCGACGCCCGCTGGCCACCAGCCGCCGCGCGCTGCTGGCAGGCGGGCTCGCGCTGCCGTTCCTCGCCCCCGCCGCGCGCGCACAGACCGCCGCGGCGCAGTCGGGCGGGCCGCTGGAGATCGATGTCAGCGGCGCGGATTTCGAACCGATCCGGATCGCGGTCGAGCCCTTCGGCGTTGAACAGGACGACATGCTGGGCCGGGCTGGAGACATCGCAGGCGTGATTGCCGCCGACCTCGAACGCTCGGGCCTCTTCGAGATGGTCGACGAGCGCGCCTTCGTCGCCGTCTCGAACGGCTTCGACGAGGTGCCGCGGTTCGAGGACTGGCGCACGATCGGGGCACAGGCGCTGCTCCGCGGGCGGCTGGGGCAGCTGGCGGATGGGCGGCTGCGCCTGCAGTTCCGCGTCTTCGACACCTTCGGCGCCGAGCAGCTGGCGGGCCTGCAGCTGATCGCCGGCCCCCAGGACTGGCGCCGCGTCGCCCACCAGACCGCCGACAGCGTCTATTCCAGCCTGACCGGCGAGGGGCCCTATTTCGACAGCCGCGTGGTCTTCGTCGACGAGACCGGGCCCAAGAACGCCCGCGTCAAGCGGCTGGCGGTGATGGACCAGGACGGCGCCAACCTCGCCTATGTCGACGCGCCCTCGGACCTGGTGCTGACGCCGCGCTTCTCGCCGAACGAGCAGACGATCCTCTACACCGCCTATGACAGCGGGACGCCACAGATCTACCTGCAGAACCTCGACACCCAGCAGCGCGAGCGGCTGGGCTTCTTCTCGGGCATGAGCTTCGCGCCCCGCTTCTCGCCCGACGGCGCCGATGTGGTGCTGAGCCGCTCCGACGGCGGCAACACCGACCTCTACGTCATGACGCTGGCCAACCGGTCGATCCGCCGGCTGACCACCGGGCCCTCGATCGACACGGCGCCCAGCTTCGCGCCCGACGGGCGGCGCATCGTGTTCGAGAGCGACCGCGGCGGCAGCCCGCAGCTCTACGTCATGCCGATCTCGGGCGGGCGGGCCGAGCGGATCAGCTTCGGCTCGGGGCGCTACTCGACGCCCGTCTGGTCGCCGCGGGGCGACCGGGTGGCCTTCACCAAGCAGCTCCAGGGACGGTTCCATATCGGCGTGATGCGCGCCGACGGCTCGGACGAGCGGCTGCTGACGACCAGCTTCCTCGACGAGGGGCCGACCTGGGCGCCGAACGGGCGGGTCCTGATGTTCTTCCGCGAGACCGGCGGCGCCGCGGGCCAGGCGCAGCTCATGTCGATCGACATCACGGGGCGCAACCTGCGCCGCGTCGAGACGCCGAACGGCGCGTCCGATCCGACCTGGTCGCCGCTGCGCACCTGACCCTCTGGTGCCGCTACGCCCGGCGGC
>JBCBPG010000179.1:0-7435 GCA_039820865.1 Pseudomonadota bacterium | reverse complement strand
CCTCGGCCGGGGCGCGCCGTGGAAGGGCCGCAGCTACCCAGCCACGCCGGGCCGCCCGTGACGCTGGCCGCACCGGAACCCCCGTTCCGGCGTTTTCGCGGGAGGGCGCGCGCTCTCCCGCGTCAGAATACCACCGAATCGCTGAACCGACAGCGAACGGGTCCCCGCTCTCGTTGCGCCTTCGGATCGCGCAGCGTTCGGGGAAAAGTCATCACTTCCTGCCTATCCTGACGAGGGAGGGCGCGGGGCGCATCCGGGCGCGGTGGTCAGCGCCCCGCCGCCTCGAGCCGGCCGGTGTCGACGGCCCAGGCGATGGCGTCGGCAAGCGCGGGGTCGAGGGAGGGGCGGAGCCAGCCGAGATCCGCGCGCGCCAGACCGCAGTCGAAACCGACCGGGCGTGCCGCAAGCCGCACGCCCGTCAGCGGTGCCGTCGGCAGGCGACCGGTGAGCCGGCGCAGCACCTCCTCCACCTGGGCCGTCGCCAGCGCCAGCGCCATCGGCACCCGCGTCCGTGGCGCAGCGACGCCGGTCAGCCCGGCCACCCGGGCCGCAAGGTCGGACAGTGCCAGCGTCTCGCCGGCCAGCAGGTAGCGTCGCCCGGCATGGCCGCGGTCCAACGCAGCCAGGACGCCGCCGGCCAGCGCGCGCACGTCAACCAGGTCGAGCCGCGTGTCGACCAGCGCGGGCGTCGCGCCGCGCGCGAGATCCAGGATCATGCGCCCTGGCGGCGTCGGGCGCGCGTCGCCCGGGCCCACCGGCGCCGTCGGCAGGACCGAGAGCGCGTCGCCGCCGGCAGCGGCCGCACGTTCGATCGCCAGTTCCGCGCGGCGCTTGGAGGCGGGGTAGGGGCCGAGCAGTGCCTCGGGCGCATGCGTCTCGCCCTCGGCCACCACGGCGCCGGGCGGTGTGTTCGTGGCGACCAGCGTCATGCAGCTCGACACCAGCACCAGGCGCGCGCCGGTCGCCATCGCCGCGTCGAGGACCACTTCGCTCCCAGCGCGGTTGACCGCGTCATGCGCGCCCTCGCGGGGCGCGGCGAGATCGGCGATCGCGGCGGCGTGGATGACGGCATCGTGACCCGCCACCGCCGCATCGACGGCTGCGCGGTCGGTCACCGTGGCGCGGACCGTCGCCACGCCCTCCGGCAACCCGTCGGCGAAGCCGAGATCGAGCGCCGTCGCCCGGTCGCCCCGCGCCACCAGCGCCGCCAGCAGGTGCCGGCCGAGAAAGCCGTCGGCGCCGGTGACGAGGACCCGCCTCACCCGGCCTGGCCCTCGGGCCGGCTCTGCGAGGGCAGGCACATCAGCACGCCCGTTTCGTAGGCCGATCCGATCACCAGCGTGCCGAGAGCCATCGCGCCCACCGATCCGCCGCTGAAGGTCTTGCCGAGCGGATCGTCGAACAGGAACGTCGGCTCCTCGTTCTCCCGGCGCGGGTCGAAGGCGAGGATCCGGGTCCCCGCGCTCTCGGACCAGCCGAGGGTGTAGAGCCAGTAGTCGATCAGGTCGGGATGCAGCGCCACGATCATCCGGCCGAGCGGGCCCGGGCTGATGTTGTCCGGCCCGCCCGGCAGTTCGATCACCGCGTCGCTCTGGACGTTGCGAATCCGGTTGGCCCGGGTCTCGGCCACCCAGACCTGGCCGCCGTGGTCGATGATGCCGTTGGCAAAGGCGAGACCCTCGAGGAGCGGCGTCGCCCCGCGGTTCGAGACGCGCATGATGCTGCCCGTCGCCGCCCCCGGCATCGCGTCGTCGAAGGAGAAGCTGCAGTTGGCGCGGTCGATCGTCACCACGAGGTCCGCGCCACGGAACATCACGTCATTGGCCCGGCAGGAGCCGCCGCCCGACCAGCGCCCCGCGGTCAGGAAGCCCTGGGGGCCGATATCGCCCCAGACGACCTCGGCCTCGCCCTCGGCCGGACGGTTGACGAAGGCCAGGCGCGTCGCGGCCCGGTCGATCGCCAGCCCGTGCGGAAACAGGTTCTCGACCGCGCGCGCCACCCCGGGGATGGGCTGGGCGATGACCCCGCCCTCGATCTCGGCCATGTCCTGCAGCGTGGTGCGGAAGACGCCGCGCCCCGGCGTCTCCTTGTAGCGCCGGTCATGCGCGGTGAAGATCATCTCGCCCGAGGACAGCAGCACGATGTCCTCGATCCCCTGCAGCACGCGGAGCCGCTGATCGACCAGTTCGACCCGGCGGCAGTCCTCGGGCAGGAAGACCGAGGGCATCGGGCGCACCGGGTTCATCAGCGCCAGCGCCGTGAGCACGATGGCCAGCATCGGGACCATGAGCGCGACCGCCATCCGGTTCATGAGCCCGCCTCCGCCGTAACGTCACCCCGCGCCATCGGCCGCGCATAGCCGAAGCGGTCGAACCAGGATCCCCAGGCCGCCTCCAGCCGCCGCGCGAGCCCCGCCTCGGGCACGAAGCGGTTCTTGGCGTAGCGTCTGACACCGTCGAGATGGCGCTCGAAGCCCGGGCGCGCGGCCGCGAAGCCGTCGAGGTCGAGCGCGGTGTAGAGCCGCTCCAGCGTCTCCATCGGCCGCTGGTCGAGGTCGGCATAGGCAATCTCGACGAAGTCCGGCGCGCCCCAGCCGGCCGTCTCCTCGACAAGGCGGGTCATCATGCGGTCATAGACGCGCAGGATCGTGGCATCGATATCCAGATCATCCGGCACCTTCTGCAACGCCATCACCTCCAGCAGGCGGGCGTGAAAATTCCGCATCGAGAGGAACACGTCGACCGGGTCGCGATGCAGGTGGACGAACTTTGCGCCCGGGAACAGCGCGGCCAGCATCGCCGGGCGCGCGGTATAGGTCGGGTTCTTGATCGCCAGGCGGCGTCCCTGCTGGCGCGCGATCTTCGCCAGAAAACGCCGGAACCGGCGCTGCCAGTCGGCGATCTCGGCCTCGCTGCAGCCGTCGAGAAAGACGCCCCGGTCGATCAGGCGGTCGAACTCCCGGGGAAAGTAGAGCCCGTGGTAGAAGGACAGCGGCGACATGTTGGCCAGCGCGATCTCGTCCTCCTGCGGCGCCGTCGGCGTCACGGGGATGTTGTCGATGTACCGCGTCTCGGGCAGCTGGCGCTCCAGCACCGGGCGCACCAGCCGCGCCAGGAGGAACATGTCGTGCGGCAGCCCGACCGCGACCGGCGGCACGAAGCCCCAGCCGCCGGCGGCCAGCAGGTTGTAGAGATGCGTCGTGCCCGAGCGCCAGTGGCCGAGCACGAAGAGCGGCGGCCCGTCGACATCCGGCGCCGGCAGCCGCACGAAGGCCCGCTCCAGCGCCGTAAAGGGCAGCCGCCCCAGTGCCGCGCCCCAGATCGCCGCGCTCTGGCGCCAGTCGTCCGCCCCGCCACCGTCCCGAAAGACCGCCGCCAGCGTCCCAAGATCCGCTCCGCTCAACGGATGCGCCATGCCGCTCCCCGCCCCGACCCGTTTCCTGGCCCGCTGCCCGGCCCGCTTTCCGGCCCGCCCCGAAGGCCGCGCGTCCCACCGGGCGCCGCGCGCAAGCTATGTCGAGGCGCACGGCGGTGCAACGCAGGCCGGCCTCTCCGGGACATCGGCCGGGCCGGCGTCACTGGCGGGGGCGGATCCAGCGCCCGGCGTCGGCGAAGGTCTGTGTCTCACGATGCAGAACGCGCCAGACGGCGAGTTGGACGAACGGATCCGGGCCTGCGGGCAGCCTGCGCAGGATACAGGGCTTGTCGGTCGCGTCCCTGGGCTGTCGCCCGGAAAGTCGAGCATCGCCCCTGGCTCGGCCCGATCAATCCTGCCCTCCCGCAGATCGCTCATCATGACGAGAAGGCATGGCGTTACCATCGCCGGGACGAACGCGTCGTCTCAGCCCGCGCTGGCGCACAGGCGCGGGATCATGCTCACCATCCAATGTCCCCCTCCCGTTGGCGCCAATTCCGACGCCGCCGTATCGGGATGGAACGGAAATCAGGCGCAGTCGGGGCGGCGCTGGAGGATCTCGACCACGTCGAAGATCGTGTTGACCGTGGCCGGTGCGATGCCGAGCGCGCGGGCAAGGTCGTCGAGCATCGACTGCTCGGCCTCGCCCACGCTGCCATCGGCCAGCGCCACGCGCGCGGCGAAGGCGAAGGCGGTCTCGCGGATCGGCAGGGCCAGCGCGCGCGACACATCCTCGAGCTGCGCGGCCGGATCCTCGCCCATCTCGGACGCGATCTCGCCGAACATCGCGCGGAGATCGGCACCGTCATAGGGCGCGAAGATCGGGCTCGCGGCACAGAGGTTCTCAAGCTGCGCGATCTCGGCATCCGCCAGCGCGCCGTCGATCACCAGCGTGTGGACCGCCGGCACCAGTACCGCCTTGGCCGCCTCGCGCGGTTCGACCAGCCGGCGGAGCAGGCTGTCGTCGCTCAACATCGGTTCACCCATCACATCCCCCTTCGATGCGTCCAGCCCCGCGTCCAGCCCGGCCGCCACCCCCGGCGTCGCGATCGCGACATTGGCCACGCTGGCACGGGCCCTGCCTTCATGGCGCCGAATTGCGGAAAGATCGGGGCAGGGCCATCCGTCGCACCGCTTATAACCGGCCAGGCGGTGCCGGCGCCGCGGCGGTGCGGCATCGGCGCCGGGACAGGCGCACTTTGACGGGTGGCGCGACAGCGCATATCTCTGCCGCGTCAACGGGGAGAGACGCCTTATGAGGGCCGAGACGCAGTCGGTGGTCGCCGAGATCGAGAAATCGCTGGAGCTGCTCCGCCAGCGGCTCGGCTGGGAGACGGCGGAGGCGCGGCTGGAGGAGTACAACGCCTTCGCCGAGGACCCCGATCTGTGGAACGACCCGGCCAAGGCGCAGAAGCTGATGCGCGAGCGCCAGACGCTGTCGGACGGGATCGACGGCTACCGCGCGCTGGAGCAGGGGCTGCGCGACAATGTCGAGCTGATCGAGCTTGGCGAGATGGAAGATGACGCCGAGGTCGTGGCCGAGGCCGAGGGCGCGCTCGCCGAGCTCAGGGCCGAGGCGGCGGCCAGGGAGATCGAGGCGCTGCTCTCGGGCGAGATGGACGGCAACGACACCTATCTCGAGATCAACGCGGGCGCGGGCGGGGTCGAGGCCTGCGACTGGGCGGCGATGCTGGCGCGCATGTATGTCCGCTGGGCCGAACGGCGCGGCTTCTCGGTCGAGCTCCAGTCCGAGAGCCCCGGCGAAGAGGCGGGCATCAAGTCGGTCACCTACCAGATCAAGGGCGCCGCGGCCTATGGCTGGCTCAAGACCGAGAGCGGGGTGCATCGCCTCGTGCGCATCTCGCCCTTCGACAACCAGGCGCGGCGCCAGACCTCCTTTGCCTCGGCCTGGGTGTATCCGGTGATCGACGACACGATCGAGATCGACATCCAGGACAAGGACATCCGGATCGACACCTTCCGCTCCTCGGGCGCGGGCGGGCAGCACGTCAACACGACCGACTCGGCCGTGCGGATCACCCACCACCCGACGGGGATCGTGGTGACCAGCTCGGAGAAGTCGCAGCACCAGAACCGCGCGATCGCGATGGCGGCGCTGCGCTCCAAGCTCTACGAGATGGAGATGAAGAAGAAGACCCAGGCGATCCAGGACGCCCATGACGCCAAGGGCGAGATCGGCTGGGGCAACCAGATCCGCAGCTACGTCCTGCAACCCTACCAGATGGTCAAGGACCTGCGCACGCGCGTCGAGACCTCGGACACCCAGGGCGTGCTGGACGGCGAACTCGATCCCTTCATGGCCGCCGCCCTCGCCCAGGACGCCACCGGCAAGTCCCGCAGCGACTTCGACGACGACGCGGCCTGATCGGCGCACGGGGCGAAGGGCGGGGATGCCGGCCCAGCCGCTGGCGTGGCGGGCCATCCGGGGCAGGCCGGACAAGGGGCCGCATCGCCCTCTCGCGCCATCGCGTCGCCGAGGCGGGCCAGGCAGTCGCCGCCTGATGGCGCCATCGACGGTCGGGAACGGCCGTCGCGCCCTGCGATGCCAGCTGCCTGCGCTGCCGGGCGCCGGCGGAGCGGGGTCGCCCACGGCCACGTGAGCGCCAGGCACCCGATCCTCCACGTTTCCGCCCCGTTCCGGACCTATCCCCGTGACGGGTGGATGACGGAACGGGGGATCGCATGGCGCGGTCGCTGAGAGCGCTGTTGCTTGCCGGACTGCTTGCGGGGCTGCCGGCCGCCGGGGGAGAGGTGGCGCGGGCCGATGCCGTCGGCGGCGCCGCACACCCGCCCACGGCCGAGGCGCTGGCGCAGGTCGCGGCGGTGCGGGCGGCGGTCGAGCGCTACCGCGATTTCGACGCGGCGATCGCCGACGGCTGGTATCCCTTCGGCGGCGAGGAGGCACTGGTCGGCCAGCATTTCCACCATGACGACGCGCCGGACTACGTGGCCGGCGATGCGCTCGATTTCGCGCAGCCGACGCACCTGATGTATGCCACCGTGGCGGGTGAGCGGGTGCTGACGGGGGTGACCTTCGGCGTCCGTCTCGGGCCGGGCGAGGCGGTGCCGGAGGGCTTCGCGGGCGCCGCCGATGACTGGCATGTCCACGATCTCGACCGGGTCGTCGAGGTCGGCATGGCGGACCGGCCGATCATCCGGCTGATCACGCAGCTCTGGCTCGACTGGTGGCACCCCTCGGGGCGCGACGGGCGCAGACGGCGCGCGATGCTGCATGTCTGGGTGAATGTCGAGAACCCGGACGGTCCGTTCGCGCTGCAGAACCCGGCGCTGGCCTACCTGCAGCACGGGCTGGACCCGGCGCTGGCGGTGGGGCGCGACGACGCCGTTGCCCGCGGTCTGGCGCTCGCGCTCGAGGGCGGCTGCCGGCGTGTCTATGGACCGCGTCTCGAGGTGGCGATGGCGAGGGGCCGGCAGATGCGCGCCATCCTGGGCGACTGCGAGGTCGAGGCCGGGCGCATCCGCGAGGCCCTGGCCACCGGCGGCATCGACGGGGCCGCGCCTGTCGCCGCGCGCGCCGCGCGCCGCATGGCCGAGCTCTACTGGCTGACACTGGACGCCGACCAGCACGACCGCGTGGGCGCCATGGCAGACCACGGCGACGCCTTCTGCACGCCCGAGACGTCGTGAGACAGGCGGAATCGCGGCTGGTCGCCGCGATGAGTCCTGCGGGGTCTCTCGCCTGCCGGGGAGCGCGCCGCGCCTAGGGTGCGTGCACCGCGCCGCCTGGCGGACCGCCCGGCCCATGCCCCCCAGCCCATGCCCCCCGGCCCACGCCCGCCAGCCCATACCCGCCAGCCCATGCCCGCCGGCCCATGCCTGCGGGACGGCCCTCCATCGTCGCTGATGCGCTCAGCCGGTCATAGCCTGCGCCCGCGGGGTCCGCGAGGCTTGACGGGTGGGGCCTGCCGGGCATGTCTCGGCGGAAGAAGCGCGCGGGGGAGGATCATGGGCGAGGCGTCGAACGGGCAGGGGCAGGTGG
>JBCBPG010000178.1:0-7456 GCA_039820865.1 Pseudomonadota bacterium | reverse complement strand
TGGCGCCTGCCCGGTGGGCGGGGCCTCCGGCGCGGTCAGCCGCGCCTGCGGCGCATGACGGTCAGCGCGGGTTGTGGGTCGCGGGTGGGGTGTTGACAGTGGCGCCTGTCCGGTGGTCGCCGAAGGCGGCGGCCGCGAACAGGATCGCCAGGACGATGGCCGCGCTGATGACCCGCATCCGGGCATCCATGGGGCGGCTCCGTGTAGTGAACATGAGGCTTTCTAGCACCGAATACCGGGAAATGCAGTAGCCGAATGCAACCGAAGGGTGTGTCGTGATGTGGTGATGCGTCGCGGCATCCCCGGTCGGCCCGGTCGGCCCGGTCGGCCCGGTCGGCCCGGTCGGCCCGGTCCACCCGGTCATGGCGAGGCCCCGGAGAGGTCCCGGCGAGGCCCCGGAGATGTCCTGGACAGGCGGATCAGGCGGCCTTGCCGGCGAAGCGGTCGGCCATGGCGTCGCGGGCGTCGTCAGTGATCTTGGCGAAGAGGTTGTCGGGCACCGTGAAGGGCGCGCCCGGCGCCAGCGTCTCGAGGGCCGCGGTCGTGTCGGTTGGCCAGGCGTCGGGCGTGTCGGGGCCGAAGGCGGCGAGCATGGTGGCGGCCGCGTCCGGCACGAAGGGGCGCGAGAGGACGGCGTAGAGGCGCACGAGGTTGAGGGCGTAGCGGACCGAGACACCGGCAGCGGCGGGGTCGGTTTTCACGGTGCTCCAGGGCGCTGCCTCCTGCAGGTACTCGTTGCCGATGACCCAGATGGCGCGGAGCTCGGCGGCGGCGCGGCGGATCTCGAGCGCTTCGAAATGGCGCTCATAGGCGGCGAGGCGTTCGGCGATGGCGGCGGTGGCGGCGGCCTCGGCGGGGCCGTAGCTGCCCTGGGGGACTTCCTCGCCGAACTTGGCGCGGCAGAACTTGGTGATGCGGCTGACGAAATTGCCGAGGACGTCGGCGAGGTCCTTGTTCACGCCCGCCTGGAACGCCTCCCAGGTGAAGTCGCTGTCGGCGCTTTCGGGGGCGTTCGACAGGAGCCACCAGCGCCAGTAGTCCGACGGCAGGATATCGAGCGCCTGGTCCATGAAGACGCCGCGGCCCTCGGAGGTCGAGAACTTGCCGCCGTCATAGGTGAGCCAGTTGAAGCCCTTGACGTAGTCGACGAGCTTCCAGTCCTCGGCCCCGTCGAAGTTGGCGCCCATGCAGGTGACGGGGAAGGAGAGGGTGTGGAAGGGGATGTTGTCCTTGGCCATGAACTCGACATAGCGGACATCGGCGGCGCCGCGGTCGGCGCGCCACCAGCGCTCCCACGCCGTGTCGGGCTGGCCGGTGGCGTCGGCCCATTCGGCGGTGGCGGCGATGTAGGCGATGGGGGCGTCGAACCAGACGTAGAAGACCTTGCCCTCCATGCCCGGCCAGGGCGCGTCGCCGCGGCGCACGGGAATGCCCCAGTCGAGATCGCGGGTGATCGAGCGGTCCTGCAGCCCGTCGCCGTCGTTCAGCCATTTCCGGGCGATCGAGGTCGTCAGGATCGGCCAGTCGGCCTTGCTGTCGATCCAGCGCGCCAGGCGTTCGCGCATCTGCGACTGGCGGAGGTAGAGGTGGCGGGTCTCGCGCACCTCGAGGTCGGTGGCGCCGGAGATCGAGGAGCGGGGGTCGATCAGGTCGGTCGGCTCGAGCTGCTTGGTGCAGTTCTCGCACTGGTCGCCGCGCGCGCGGTCGTAGCCGCAGTTGGGGCAGGTGCCGGTGACGTAGCGGTCAGGCAGGAAGCGCCCGTCGCTCGGCGAGTAGACCTGGCGCTCCATCACCTCCTCGATCAGCCCGGCCGCGGCCAGGCGTTCGGCGAAGTGCTGGGTGAGGCGGTGGTTCCGCGCGCTGGACGAGCGGCCGAAATGGTCGAAGGACAGCCGGAAGCCCTCGCCTAGTCGCTTCTGCGTCTCGTGCATCTCGGCGCAGTAGTCGGCGACGGACCGGCCGGCCTTGGCGGCGGCGAGCTCGGCCGGGGTGCCGTGTTCGTCGGTCGCGCAGATCAGCAGCACCTCGTGGCCGCGGGCGCGCATGTAGCGGGCATAGGCGCAGGACGGCAGCATCGAGCCGACCAGGTTGCCGAGATGCTTGATCCCGTTGATGTAGGGCAGGGCCGAGGTGATCAGGATCCGGGCCATCGACGTCCTCCGCTGAGCGCCGCCCCTGATAGCCGCCCCGCGGCGCGCGCGACAACCGCGATCGGGGCGCGATCGGGGCGCGATCGGGCCGCGATGGGGGCCCGATGGGGCCGCGATGGGGTGGACGGGCACCCGGGACGAGACCGACGGATGGACATTTGCCCCAGGGCGGCGAAAGGTCACGCGGCGGTTACCTGTGCGTTAGGCGATGCGCGACGATATGGCGGCGGGTGCCACGGGCCTGCTCTGCTAGGGTCACGCCCACGCCTAGGGAGACGGAATGTACAGCGCGCCCACATTGCTGAGCCGGCTGGCGGTGGCCAAGATGGTCGGCCTGATGATCGGGTTGACCGGCTTTCTGCTGGTGCCGCTGATCACGCCGGGGGCGCCCGACATGGCGCGCTGGGGTCTCCTGTTGTGGTATCCCACCATGGGCGCCGTGATCGCGATGGTCGAGGTGCTGGACACCAATGGCCTGCTGCCCTGGCGGCTGACCTGGTGGATGCGGGGCGCCGTGATCGGCGGCTGGTTCAACCTGCTCGCGGTGCTGATGGGCGGCGACTTCATGCAGACCTTCGCCCAGAACCTGCTCGGCACGCATGGCGTGTCGCTCAGCGTCTTTATCTTCGTGCCCGAGGGCGCGGGGGCGGGGATGCTGATCGCCTATCTCGTCATGCGCTTCGGCGGCGAGGGCCGCGCGATCGAGGACGACTGAGCGGCCGCCCCCCATCCTCCCAAGGTAGCGGGTCGGTAGCGCTGCCGGTCGTTGCGCTGCGCCGCGGTATGTCCGATGACTGAGGCGGGCATTCCGAGGGAGGGGCGGCATGGCAGTCAGCACCGGCGGCGTCGACCCGATCCTGACCGGGGCGGCGGTGTTCCTGGGTGCCGCAACGCTGGCCGTGCCGATCTTCAAGCGCATCGGCCTCGGCTCGGTGCTGGGGTATCTCGCCGCCGGCATGCTGATCGGCCCGCACACGCTGGGGCTGGTCGACGACGTCGAGACGGTCGTCAAGATGGGCGAGTTCGGGGTCGTCCTGCTGCTCTTCGTCATCGGGCTCGAGCTCAGGCCCACGCGGCTCTGGCGGCTGAGGATGGAGATCTTCGGGCTGGGGCTCACGCAGGTGGCGGCGACGACGGCGCTGCTGGCGGCCTCGCTCTACTACCTCTCGCCGCTGAGCTGGCCACCCTCGATCGCGATCGGGGCGGCGCTGGCGCTGTCCTCGACCGCCTTTGCCGTGCAGATCCTGCGCGACCGGGGCGAGCTGACGACCAGTTACGGCGACCGGGCGTTCTCGATCCTGTTGTTCCAGGACCTCGCCATCGTGCCGCTGCTGGCGCTGGTGGCGTTCCTGGCGCCGCTGGGGGGCGGGGAGGCCGAGCCCTGGTACATCCAGGGCGCCAAGGCGATCGGCGCGGTGGCGGTCGTGGTGCTGTTCGGCCGCTACGGGCTGAAGCCGCTGTTCCGGACCATCGCGCTCAGCAATACCGAGGAGATCTTTGCCGTCGCGGCGCTGCTGGTGGTGATCCTGGCGGCGCTGCTGATGCAGGCGGCGGGGCTGTCGATGGCGCTGGGCGCGTTCCTGGCGGGCGTGCTGCTGGCCGAGAGCGAGTATCGCCACCAGCTCGAGGCGGATATCGAGCCGTTCCGCTCGCTCTTCCTCGGCCTCTTCTTCATGAGCGTCGGCATGACGGTGCGCTGGTCGGTGCTGGCCGACTGGTGGTGGGTGATCATCGTGGGCGCGGTGGTGCTCTATGTCGGCAAGTCGGTCTTTCTCTTCGCGCTGACGATCCTGGCGCGGTCGGGGCGCGACGATGCCCTCCGGATCGCGGCGCTGCTCGGCCAGGGGGGCGAGTTCGGCTTCGTCATCCTCGGGATGGGCTCGATCGGCGGGCTCTGGGCGGTCGAGTTCGGCACCGTGCTGTCGGGCGTCGTGGTGCTGACGATGATCATGACACCGGGCGCGGTGGCGCTGGCCGACTGGGTGCTGAAGCGCCGGGCGGCGAACCTGGAGGGCATCGACGACACCGACCAGATCGAGGCCACGCATCCGGTGATCATCGCGGGCTTTGGGCGGTTCGGGCAGATCGTGGCGCGGATCATGAAGCTGCGCGGTTTCGAGGTCGTGCTGATCGACAACGACCCCGAGCGGATCCGCATCGCCGAGACCTTCGGCGACAAGGTGTTCTTCGGCGACCTGCGCCGGTCGGACATCCTCAAGCTGGCGGGGGCGGGCGAGGCGCGGGCGATCTTCCTCTGCGGCGACGACCCGGACGCGGTGGCCAAGGCGCTGACCAAGCTGCGCGCCCGGCTGCCGAACACGCCGATCTTCTGCCGCGCCTCGGACCGCTTCGAGCAGACGCGCCTTGAGAAGCTGGGGGCCACGGCCGTGGTGCGCGAGATGTACGAGAGCGCGATCGCGCTGGCGTCGGATGCGCTGGGCGTCCTCGGCGAGGGCTCGGCCGCCGAGGAGACGATCGACGAGTTCCGCCGCCGCGACGTGCACCTGCTGCACCTGCAGGCCGAGCATGGCGCCATGGGCGGCGTCGACAAGATGCGCGAGAGCTTCACCCTGGAGGACGACCGCACGGCCGCGCAGTAGCGCCGCAACGGTCTGCGCCGCGCCGGATGCCGGCCGGCCCGCCGCGAGCGAGCGCCACCGCTGCGCTGACCTGCGCAGGCCTGTGCCGAGCTTCTCAGAAGGGGCGACCCTGCCCGGCCGTCGGTCGCGTCGCCGGCGGGGCCGCGCCGGGCAGATGCGGCGCCGGCAGGCCCGGGGATCTCCGCACGGCCCGGCCGGTCACAGGCGATGGCCAGGATCGGGCCGGCGGCCTGGGCAGGTGGCGTGGGCAGGTGGCGTGGGCAGGCGGCCCTCGGCAGCTGTCCTGCAGGGCGCACCCCCTCCCGCGTCATCGCCTCTCGCGGGACCCGAAGCGCTGGTCGGGGCGCGTTCCAACCGGACGCGAGCACGGGCGCCCGGCACTGCCCTGCCCACCCACGTCAGGTTAGGCCGAGGCGCATGAACGTTCCGTTGCGCCCGCGCGCCCATGAGCGTTCGCCCAACGGTAACGGGATCGTGGCAACGATGACGTGGGAGGGCGCGAGCGTGGGCGTTTCCGGTTGGTCGGCGACCGCGCTGACGCCGAGTCGGACCGTTGCGCCTTCGTGCCCAGCGGCGTTCGCAGAAAACTCACCGTTGCGCGCCTAAACTGACGTGGGAGGGAGCGAGGCTCGGCGGTTGGAGGCGGCGGACCAGGGCTCTGCCGCGCGCTCACGGCGCGTCGGGGCCGGGGAGTGTGCGGGCCAGCGTGACGTGGTCGGGGCTGAAGCCGAGCGCTTCGTAGAGGCGGATGGCTCGGCTGTTGGCGGTGATGGCGCTGATCTCGATCCTGCGGCAGCCGAGGTCGGCGAGATCGCGTCCGGCCCGGGCGATCAGCGCCGAGGCGACGCCCCGGCCGCGGATGCGCGGATCGACCCAGAGGTCGCTGATGTAGCCGTAGCGCTGGTTCTCGGGCAGGACGAAGCGGCCGAAGGCGTGCTCCACCAGGTAGACGAGCAGGCCGCAGGGGCCGGCTCGGTCCTCGGCGACCAGTGCCCCGCCGCCGCCCTCCATCGCGGCGGCGAGGAGGGCCGAGACATGCGCGCCGGCCATCTCGGCGCCCGGCAGGCGGTTGGGCTCGACCGCGCGCTCGAATTCCTGCAGCGCCGCCATACCGTGTTCGAGGAAGGCCCGGTCGGCGGGGGCCGGCGGCAGCGTCGTGGCGCGGATCGCAACGCCTTCGGGCAGCACGGTCACGAGCCGTCGTCCGCCACCCCGCGCATCAGCGCCGCCAGTGCTGCCGTCTCCTGGCCCGGCGTGCCGCCTGCCTCGATCGCGGCGATGGCGCCGGCGCGGGCCGAGGCGGTGCGGTTCTGGTTGAGCTTGACCGTGCTCTCGACCCGCTCGATGGCCATCTCGACGGGCAGGATGGTGCGCATCATCCGCTCCAGCACCTCGGGCGTCATCTTGGCCGCGGTCCAGGCGGGCTTGGGAAGGCGGCTCTCGAAGGCGGCCGAGACGCGGTCGAGATGGTCGCGCATGGGCGTGTCGGCGAGGCGCAGGAGCCCGCTGAGGTGGACGGCGACGTAGTTCCAGGTCGGCACCCTGTCGGCCTCGCCGTACCAGTCGGGCGAGACGTAGCCGTCCGGGCCCGAGACGATCAGGAGCGCCGGCAGCGGCCCGTCGCGGAGGGCACGCGCGATCGGGTTCGAGCGCATGAGATGGGCTTCGAGCCGGCGCGCCTCGCCCGCGGCGGTGCCGTCGTCCAGGACGAAGGGGACATGGGCCGCCAGCGGGCCCCCGGGCCCGGCGAGGGTGATCACGCCGAAGCCGCGGGCACGGGCGGTGGCCAGCGCCTCCGCCTCGTCCTGGGTGCGGAAGGCGGGGTTCGGGTGCATCAGGCGGCCACCGCGGTGGTGAGGATCGGGACCGAGGAGTAGAAGACCGCGCCCGTGCCGTCCGAGGCCGCCATCTCGGCCAGCCAGGCGGGGCCCGCCGGCGCGCCGGCCTCGGCCGCCATCAGCCGCGCCATCCAGGGCGCCAGCAGGTCCTCGCTGAGCGCGGTGTTGACGACCGGCACCGGCACCTGGCGGAGCGAGGTGAAGCCGGACGCGGTCAGCATCGGCCCGAGGCGGGCGGGCAGGTTCGGCCAGGGCATCGCGGCCCGCCAGGCGGCGATCACCGGGGCCGCCGTGGCGGGCGCGGTGCCGTGCCAGAAGTCGCCGTCCCAGTTGGTCGCGAGCACGACGAGCCGCGCGCCGGGCTTCAGCACCCGCCGGACCGAGCGGAGCGCGCCCTCGGGGTCGTCGAGATATTCGAGCACATGCGCCGCGACCGCGCCGTCGAAGACCCCGTCCGGCCAGTCGAGATCCGTCGCATCGCCCGTGTCGGCGCGCGCGCCGGGCACGCCCTCGATCTCGGCGCGGGCGACCTCGACCTGGTCGGCCGAGACGTCGATGCCGGCGGCCAGGCCGTGCGGGCCGGTGGCGAGCGCGATCTCGCGGAGGAGGAGGCCCGCGCCGCAGCCGATCTCGATCACGCGCGCGCCGCGGATGGGCGCGAGCTCGTGCAGGATGGCGAGCCGGCGCTGGGCCAGGTCGCGCGTGCGGGCCATGCCCTGCTGGAGGGCGGCGATGTCTCCGGTGAATTCCATGGCGCGGGGATTACCGGTGCGCCCGCACGCTGTCCACCGAGAGGAGCGGTACGGTCACGCGATCGCGGGCGGATGGCTTCGGGCGAGCGACCGGCCCGGAGCGGGTGGGCGGGGCG